>JABUSV010000045.1 GCA_021442555.1 Pseudobutyrivibrio sp.
TTGCGCAGCAAATTATAGACGAGACTTCGCGGCAGCGCTTGTGTAAAAAGAGGAGATAACTGTTATGACTAAAATGAAGACTTATGAATTAGTAATTATGGCATTGTTTGCGGCATTAATGTGTATATTCGGACCTCTGTCATTGCCCATTGGCCCGGTACCTATATCCTTAACCACTCTTGTCATATATATAGCGTCAGGAATTCTTGGCACAAAAAAAGCAACTGTAAGCTGCATAATATATTTGTTGCTTGGGATAGTTGGACTGCCTGTATTTTCAGGATTCTCCGGAGGACTGGCAAAATTAGCAGGACCTACAGGGGGATATTTGATAGGATATATACCTCTTGCAGCTATATGTGGAGTGTTTTTTTATATAGGAAAAAACAAATGGTATGTTCCAGTACTTGGAATGATAATTGGGACAACAATAACCTATACTCTTGGAACCATATGGTTTATGCTTCAGATGGATATGGGGCTAATGGAATCACTGACTTTGTGCGTTATTCCATTCCTTATAGGAGATGGTATCAAGGTGATTGTTGCTACTGTACTGGTTCCTGCAATTAGAAAACCAATGATAAAAGCAGGTTTGATCCAGTAAAATGGTTCTTGTTAATATCCAACAAAAGTCAGCTATTATAAATTGTATAATAAGACGAAAAGGATACACTCTGGTTGACACAATATTAATCAGGGTGTATTTTTATTTCAGTATTGGTAACGTTTCCAGTAACGTTTCCGGAACCGATTTCAAAAAGACATTTTTAGGCGATTAATTTAAAAGGGATTAATGAAATGACTATCAAGGATATTGCTAAGCTGGCAGGCGTGTCAGTTAGCACAGTATCAAGAGTTCTTAATAACCATCCTGATGTTAGTAAAGATGCATATAACAAGGTTATGGCTATTGTGGAGGAAAACAACTACATTCCTAACACATCAGCTAGAGATCTGGGAAAGGCAACATCTAATAACATTGGAGTAATTGTAAGGGGTATGTCCAACCCGTTCTTTACCAAGATTATCTATGAGATAAACGAGAGGGTGGAGAAAAACGGATACACCATGGTGATGCAGCAGATATCGGCCAGTGATGATGAGATAATGGCTGGTGCATTGATGGAGAGAGAGAAAAAGTTAAAGGGACTTATTTTTCTTGGAGGCAGATTGGATTACACACCACAGCAGGTCAGCTGTATTGGAGTTCCATTTGTGTGCTGCACATTTAACAACAAGTACGGAACCCTGGACAAGTCAGATTATTCCAGTGTAGCCATAGATGATAATCAGGCTGCCTATGATGCAGTTGAAAAGTTATTTAACGAAGGGCATCGAAAGATAGCAGTTGTATTATCCAGACCAGATGACGGGTCAGTCAGTCAGGTCAGATATGAAGGATATGTGAGAGCTCTTAATGATTTTGGCTTAGAGCTTGACGACAATCTGGTAATTTCTGTTAATTCCTTCAATATTGCAGATGCCTACTCGGGAGTCAAAGAGTGGTTAGATAATGATTTTGATTTCAGCGCAATGTTTTGTATTGCAGACAATATGGCCATGGGAGCCATGAGAGCACTCAGAGAATCAGATTTTTCAATACCTGGGGATATATCAGTAGTTGCAATCGATGGTATTGAATTTACAGAATATACCAACCCACAGTTATCGACCTTCTGCCAGCCAATGCAGAGGATGGGAAAAGATTCAGTTGACATACTGATAGATATAATAGAAGGACGCGGTCATCACAGACAGGTTGAACTTTCTACCATATTTAGAGTAGGTGCTACAATCGGTACATTTAAGTAGGTTTTTACATCGCTATGCGATGAAAAAATAATATTATTTATTTATTTTCACAAAGGAGAGATGAAAATGAGAATGAAGAAAGTATTGGCAATGGGGATGACAGCAGTTACAGCACTTAGCCTTGTAGCTTGCGGGAACAACTCAGCACCAGCAGCTGACACTACAGCAGCTGAAACAACAGCAACAACAGATGCAGCACCAGCACAGGATGCTCCTGCAGCAGAAGGACAGGTATATTACCTCAACTTCAAGCCAGAGCAGGATGAGCAGTGGCAGAAGCTTGCTGCTACATACACAGAGCAGACAGGTGTTCCTGTAACAGTGGTTACAGCTGCTTCTGGTACATATGAGGAGACTCTTGCAGCAGAGATGGGCAAGTCAGAGGCTCCTACATTATTCCAGGTTAACGGACCTGTAGGTCTTGCTAACTGGAAGGATTACTGCTATGACCTTTCTGAGTCAGATATTTATGGAAACCTTACATCAGACGCTTTCGCTCTTGAGGAGGATGGCGCTGTATATGGTATCGCATACGTTATCGAGTCATACGGTATCATCACAAACGTTAAGTTATTAGATCAGGCTGGTTACAAGCCAGAAGATATCAAGTCATTTGAGGATCTCAAGAAGGTAGCAGAAGACATCACAGCTCGTAAGGATGAGCTTGGATTTGCAGCATTTACATCTGCAGGTTTAGATGCTTCTTCTGACTGGAGATTCAAGACACACCTTGCTAACCTCCCAATTTACTTCGAGTACCAGGAAGATGGCATCGGTTCTTCACCAGCTATTAAGGGCACATACCTTGATGCATACAAGAACATTTTTGATCTTTACATCAACAATTCAACATGCGATCCTAAGGAACTTTCAGGTAAGACTGGCGATGAGTCAGAGGCTGAGTTCTTAAACGGAGAGGCTGTATTCTTCCAGAACGGTTCATGGGAGTATGGAGCAGTTTCAGGTGTATATGCTGACGAAGATGTAACAATGCTTCCAATCTACGTAGGTGTAGGTGATGAGGCTAATCAGGGTCTTTGTACTGGTACAGAGAACTACTGGTGTGTAAACGCTGAGGCAGAAGCTGAGGATATCAAGGCTACTCTTGATTTCATTAACTGGTGTGTAATCTCTGAAGAAGGTACAACTACAATGGCTAACGATATGGGATTCACAATTCCTTTCAAGAACGCTGTTGAGTCACCTAACGCATTTGTTAAGACAGATGCAGCTTACACAGCAGCAGGCAAGACACCTGTTTCTTGGAACTTCACAACAATGCCTTCAGAGACATGGAAGGACGGCGTTGGTAGCGCACTTACTGCATATGCCGCAGGTACAGGTAGCTGGGATGATGTAGTTTCAGCTTTCGTAGATGGATGGGCATCTGAGTACGCAGCTACACACTAATTTTACTTATACTTCGCGGGACTAAGTAATTTTCTTCATAAATCCTTTTAAAGTGGAGGGCGACGCCTAACGCCCTCCATATTTTTCGATTAAATTAGCAAAAGAATTGGAGTATTAAAACATGGAAAAAGCAGTTAGAAAATATTGGCCTATATTTCTTTTGCCAACAGTGGCAGCCTTCTGTGTGGGCTTTATTTATCCTTTTACACAGGGCCTGTATCTGTCATTTTGTAAATTTATGACAGTTAAAAAGGCAACATTCAATGGACTCGACAATTACGCGCATGTAATCATGGATACAGAGTTCTGGAATTCTTTTTGGTTTACAGCGCTTTTTACTATAGTATCAACAGTACTTATCAACGTACTGGCATTTATGCTTGCTCTTGCGCTAACAAGTAAGCTCAAGGGAAGTAATGTATTCAGAACGATTTTCTTCATGCCTAACCTTATTGGAGGTATAGTATTAGGTTACATCTGGCAGATTCTGTTGAACTGTGTACTTTCTTTATTGGAAAAGCCACTTCTTGCCTTGGATGCAACTTATGGATTCTGGGGTTTGATAATTCTTATGTGTTGGCAGCAGATAGGTTACATGATGATTATTTATATTGCTGGTCTTCAGTCAATCCCAGAGGATTACCTTGAGGCAGCAAAGATTGACGGCGCTACAAACATGCAGGTTCTATTTAAGATTAAGATACCTAATGTAATGCCTTCAATTACAATTTGTTCATTCTTGACAATTACCAACGGGTTCAAGCTCTTCGATCAGAACCTGGCATTGACAGGCGGTGAACCAGCTCACGCTTCTGAAATGATGGCTCTTAATATCTACGAGACATTCTACGGACGCACAGGTCCTCAGTGGAAGGGCTATGGACAGGCAAAAGCTGTAATTTTCTGTATTATGGTTATTTGTATTTCCATGATTCAGCTTACTGTAACCAGATCAAAGGAGGTACAGCAGTAATGGAAAAAAAGAATAGAATTCTTAGAAGAATACTGTTTGTATTTCTTTCAGTATTATCGGTAGCATGGGTATACCCAGTTTTTATGGTACTTATCAATTCATTTAAGGGAAACCGCTATATCACAACAAACGGTGTGTTTAATCTTCCTACCAAGGAGACTTCAGTAGGAATTGAAAACTATATTGATGCTCTGGCAAGTAAGGGATTTGCTTCGGCATTTGCATACAGCGTTATTATTACCGTTAGCTCTTGTGCGCTTATTCTTATTTGCTGTTCAATGTGTGCATGGTATATTACACGTGTAGAATCCAAGATTTCAAAGGCTTGCTACTTTTTGTTTGTATTCTCGATGGTAGTTCCTTTTCAAATGCTGATGTTTACACTTTCATCAACAGCTGATAGACTTAAGCTTTCAAATCCTTTTAATATTTGTGTTATTTATTTAGGTTTTGGAGCGGGTCTTGCGGTATTTATGTTCTGTGGTTTCATGAAGTCTATTCCTCTTGAAGTTGAGGAGGCTGCCATGATTGATGGATGTAATCCGCTTCAGACATTTTTTATGATTGACTTACCGATATTAAAGCCTACACTGATATCTGTAGGCATACTTGAGACTATGTGGTTATGGAATGACTATTTACTGCCATATCTGGTACTTGATCGTAAGAAGTATTCGACAATTCCTATTTTAATCCAGTATTTTAGAGGCAGCTATGGTCATGTGGAAATGGGCCCAATGATGGCTTGTATTATGATGACAGTATTGCCTATAATCATATTATACCTTGTTCTGCAAAAATACATTATTAAGGGTGTTATTGCAGGAGCTGTTAAGGGATAAAGCAGGAGATAAATCATGGAGCGTAGTAGTGGAATTTTACTTCCAATTTCATCATTGCCATCAAAGTATGGTATTGGAACATTAGGCAAGTCGGCATATGATTTTGCAGATTTTCTTGCAAAGGCAGGTCAGAAATATTGGCAGCTATTGCCTCTTGGACCAACTAGCTATGGAGACAGTCCATATGCCAGCTTTTCTACCTTTGCAGGCAATCCATATTTCATTGATTTAGAGACATTGATTAAAGATGGATTACTTACAGAAGAAGAGGTAGAAGCAGAAAACTGGGGCACAAACCCTAGATATGTTGATTATGGTCAGGTATATTCTAGCCGTTTTAAGATACTTGCCAAAGCCAAGGAAAGAGGCGCTAAGCAGGTTACTGCTGAGATAAATCGTTTTGTCAAGGACAATCCATGGGTAGATAACTATGCATTGTTCATGGCTATTAAAAAACATTTTGGTCAGGTTAGCTGGCAGGAATGGCCTGATAATGCTATTCGCATGCATGAGCCAGCTGCAGTGGAAAAGTACCGCAATATGCTTACAGAGGATATTGAACTGTTCGTATATATCCAGTATTTGTTCTTCAAACAGTGGGATGCGCTCAAGCTTTATATCAATCAGCTTGGTATAGAGATAATCGGAGATCTTCCTATATATGTAGCTTTGGACTCTGCAGATGTATGGGCAGAGAGTTCATTTTTCCAGTTGGATGAGGAAAACTATCCTGTAGCGGTATCTGGTGTTCCACCAGATTATTTTTCAGAGGATGGGCAGCTCTGGGGCAATCCGCTTTACGACTGGGATGCGATGAAGGCCGATGGTTACAAATGGTGGATAAGACGTATCAAAGGCGCTTCAAAGCTTTTTGATGTCATAAGGATCGATCATTTCAGAGGCTTTGATGAATATTGGTCAGTTCCAGCTGGTGATACAACTGCCAGAAATGGTAAGTGGTGTCCAGGTCCTGGTATGGACTTGGTGGGTCTTCTCAAGGAGAAGTTTAGCAATATCGAGTTTATTGCTGAGGATTTGGGAGAGCCATCTCCTACTGTTGTTAAGCTGCTTCAGGACAGTCAGTGGCCAGGCATGAAGGTTTTGGAGTTTGCATTTGATTCAGGAGAAGCAAATGATTATCAGCCACATACTTATACTACCAACTGTATCTGCTATACAGGAACCCATGACAATGCAACTATAATGGAGTGGTATGAGGAAGCAAAAAAAGCTGATGTAAGCTACGCAAAGTCTTACCTTGGAATCAGCAAATCTGAAGCATTCAACTGGGGAGTAATAAGAGGCGGTATGGTATCTGTAGCCAAGCTGTTTGTAGCACAGATGCAGGATTATCTTGGACTGGGTAAATATAACCGTATAAATCTGCCTGGAACAGAATCAGGCAACTGGCAGTGGCGTATGTTGGAAAAAGAACTGACCGACGAGCTTGCCAATAAAATCTACAAAATGACCAAGCTTTATGGAAGACTTACAGTTGATCCAAAAGAAGCTGAAAAAGAAATAGAAAAGAATGAATCTAAGAAGAAGGAGTCGCTGTAAAGCGGCTCTTTTTTTATGAAAAAATAATTTTTAACTTTCGTGGTTTAAAGTATTGAATTATGTGTTAAGGAGTGTTATCATGGTGAAAGTTTGTGCTGGACATATAAATGTCCGCGTGAGGCGCACAGTATTAGGAGAATATATAAGATGAAAATGACCGAAATCAGATGGCACGGACGTGGTGGTCAGGGTGCCAAGACTGCATGTTTGCTGTTGGCAGACGTTGCTTTTACCGCGGGAAAATATGTACAGGGTTTTCCTGAGTATGGCCCGGAGAGAATGGGCGCACCAATTACAGCATACAATCGTATATCAGATGAAAGATGTACTATTCACTCAAATATCTATACACCTGAGTTTGTAGTGGTTGTAGATGAGACATTACTTGAAGCAGTAGATGTAACCAAGGGTCTCAAGGAGGATGGTGCTATTGTAATCAACTCTTCCAAGTCAGGAGATGAGCTTAGAAAGCATCTCAATGGTTATAAGGGCAAAGTATTTACAATCGATGCGCGTACAGTATCGGAAAAGCACTTGGGCAAGTATTTCCCAAATACTCCTATGTTGGCAGCTATTGTAAAGGTATCAGGTGTTCTTGATGAGGAACAGTTCGTATCAGACATGGAAGCCTCATTCAAGCATAAGTTTGCTTCAAAGCCACAGGTTATCGAAGGTAACATGGGCTGTCTCAAGGAAGCTCTCAAGGAGGTTAAGGAAGTATAATGTTAAAAGCAGCTAATATAAACGAAAAAACTCCATGGCAAGAGATGCATCCAGGTGGAGAAGTATATGAGGGCGGAACATCTGCTCTTACCAAGACAGGAGAGTGGCGATCAATGCGTCCAGTATGGAACAAGGATGCATGCAAACAGTGCCTGCTTTGTGCACCTTTTTGTCCAGATTCATCCATTCCTGTAAAGGATATGGTAAGAGATGATTTTGATTATGACCACTGCAAGGGCTGTGGTATTTGTGTTACTGTTTGTCCTTTCAAGGCAATTGATTTTGTAAAGGAGGGCGAGTAAATGAGTATCAGAGAACGTATTTCAGGAAACGAAGCCATTGCTACAGCTATGCGCCAGATTAATCCTGATGTATTTGCAGCTTTTCCTATTACACCATCTACAGAGATTCCACAATATTTTGCTCAGTATGTTGCTGATGGTAAGGTAGATACAGAGTTTGTTACAGTAGAGTCTGAGCATTCCTCTATGTCCGCTTGTATGGGCGCTGAGGCTGCTGGATGCCGTGCTATTACAGCAACCTCATCTGCAGGACTGGCGTTCATGTATGAGATGCTTTGGGTTGTGTCTTCGTCGAGACTACCTGTGACACTGGCTTGTGTTAACAGAGCTCTTACTGGACCTATTAATATTAACAACGATCATTCTGATTCAATGGGCTGTCGTGATGCGGGCTGGATTCAGATTTATGCAGAAAATAATCAGGAGGCCTACGACAACTATCTACAGGCTATGAGAATTGGTGAGCACAAGGATGTAAGACTTCCGGTTATGATTTGTCAGGATGGATTTATTACATCCCATGCTGTAGAGAATATTCTTCTTGAGGATGATGATGCAGTTAAGGCTTTTGTTGGAGAATATAAGCCTGAGAATTATCTTTTAAAGCATGACAATCCTCTTGCTGTAGGCCCATATGATGTTTGCCCATATTACATGGAACACAAGATGCAACAGGTTGAGGCCATGAAGAATGCCAAGCAGGTAATACTTGATGTGGCAGCAGATTTCAAAGCTACTTTTGGAAGAGAATATGGATTCTTTGAAGAATATTTGATGGATGATGCTGAAATTGCTTTGGTACTTATTGGTTCTACTGCAGGAACAGCTAAGGCTTGTATCGATAAAATGAGAGCAGAGGGCAAGAAGGTAGGTCTTATCAAGGTAAGAGTATTTAGACCATTCCCTGGTGAAGAACTGGCAAAGGCTCTTGAAAACTGTCAGGTAGTAGCTGTTATGGATAAGGTAGAAGGCTTTACCAATGAGGGCGGTCCGCTTTATAACGAAACAGCTGCGGCTTGCATCAACTTAAATAAGCGTCCAAAGATGATCAACGTAGTATATGGTCTTGGTGGACGTGATATTACAACTACAGATATTGAAAAGATTTATAACCATTTATATATGATAAAAGAGACTGGCGAGGTAAAAGAACATTACTTGCACATTGGCCAGAGATCAAATGTGAAGGAGGTGTTCTAGTATGGCATATAATCTTAAGGAAGAGCTTTCTAAGCCAGAAAGATTTGCACCAGGACACAGATTATGTTCGGGATGTGGTGCAGGAATACTTTGCCGTGCCATGACAAGAGCCATAGATGAGGGCGACAAGGCTGTTATTACCAATGCCACAGGCTGTTTGGAGGTTTCATCCTTCCTGTATCCATATACAGCCTGGGAGGACAGCTATATCCATGCCGCATTCGAAAATGCATCAGCTACAGCTTCTGGTGTAGAGGCTGCCTATAAAGTTATGAAGAAAAAGGGCAAGATAGATGATACCTACAAATTCCTTGTCATTGGTGGTGATGGCGGTACATATGATATAGGATTTCAGTCATTGTCAGGTGCCATGGAACGAGGCACAGATATGGTATATTTCTGTTATGATAACGAAGCATACATGAACACTGGTATTCAGCGTTCTTCTTCAACTCCTCGCTTTGCCAATGCCACAACTACACCAGTAGGTAGTGTGTCAAACGGTAAAGAGCAGAACAAAAAGAATCTTACAGAGATTATGGTGGCTCACGGTATCCCATATGTAGCTCAGACTACTTATGTCGGCAATATGAAGGATTTACATGAAAAGGCACATAAGGCTATTTATACTCAGGGACCTGCTTTTGTTAATGTTATGAGTCCGTGTCCTAGAGGCTGGCAGTATCCTTCGCAGTTGTTACCAGAGATATGCAAGATGGCAGTAGAGACCTGCGTGTGGCCTATGTATGAGGTTGTAGAAGGCGAGTACCACTTGACTTATGAACCAAAGAAAAAACTTCCTGTAGAGGAATTTATGAAGCTTCAGGGCCGATTCAAGCATTGCTTCAAATCAGGCAATGAATATACTATTGAGGAAGCTCAAAAGTACGTAGATAAAAAATGGGAAGCTTTATTAGCAAAGTGTAAGTAATATTTGGCAGATGTGACTTAGGTTGCATCTGCCATTTTTATTATATCAAAGGTATAACCTATGAATAATTATCTAAATAAATAACATTTTGTGTGAAAAATAATGATTTATGTAACGTATGATGTGATATTATCAGAACAGTATAGGGAGAAGTGTAGGGGAAGGTAATTGTTATGGGGGACAAAGTAGACGCTACATTCGTAATTCATATATCAGCCACAGAAAATTCTAGCTGGCAGGGACAGGTTACTTGGGCAGATACCAACGAAACTGTTAATTTTAGAAGTGCATTGGAATTACTCAAGATGATGGACAAGGCTGTAAGCAGTGCAAAAAAAGAATAACAAGGGATTGTGCTATGAAAGACGATAACAAGGATGTTAGATTCAAAGACATATTCGTGCCTGTGGTTTTACTTTGTTTTGTAGTTTTGGCTATTGGAACATTGCTGATGGAGATTATTGATAATAGTCTGTTATACCCAGATGCAAGAGTGGCCCAAACTATTACAGTTGATACCACATCCAGCGACATTGTTATTACCAAGGATAATATTCCACTTGGAGTAGAAGAGGATAATTGCATTATTCATTGGTTGATGGCTGGACTTACAGTTGTTTTTGCAGGATATAATTTGCTTCGTTTGTATCAGAGAAGCCAGGCAATGTCATCTAACACTAGGGAGAATAACAATATAAGGATAGAGCACAAGTTAAGATTCTAGGAGGTATTCAATGGCTACATTAGATCGAATAATCCTCGGGATTTACGTACTTGCTATGGTTGCTTTATTTATATTGGGCAATTGTAGTTTAGAGACGCCTATGTTTATTATTGGAGCAGTGTTTGCCTTCATTAGCGTTGTTGCGATAGTAAGGCAGACTCTTCCAAAGGATGACAACTAGAAGAATTATATTTTGATTTTTTCCGCAGCTTATCAAGGGGTAAGTTGCGGTTTTTTTATGTAAATAATAGACATAAAAATAAGGGTTGGTGATAATCACCGACCCTTGAGTATATTTTAAGTATCTGTTATTTTGTCTTTTGGTTTTCTAACATCTTCATTGCACGAACCTTGAGTGGAAGTCCGAATAGTGTAATGAAGCCTTCAGCATCGTGGTGGTCGTAGAGCTCGCCTGTTGTAAAGGACGCAAGGGACTCTGAGTAAAGTGAATAAGGAGAAGTTGTACCAGCCTTGATGATGTTACCCTTGTAGAGCTTGAACTTTACTTCGCCTGTAACATATTCCTGAGTTGACTCAACAAATGCCTGGATGGCTTCGCGAAGAGGTGTGAACCACTTGCCTTCGTATACAACCTGAGCCAGCTTATTACCCATGTCTTTTTTAACTTCCATTGTAGCTCTGTCTAAAACCAGCTCCTCTAACTGAGCGTGAGCCTCCATAAGGATTGTTCCACCTGGAGTCTCGTATACGCCACGGCTCTTCATACCAACAACACGGTTTTCTACGATATCTACGATACCGACACCATGCTTACCCCCGAGACGATTAAGCTCACGGATGATATCTGAAACCTTCATCTGCTTGCCATTTACAGAAGTTGGAACACCCTTTTCAAAGGTCATGGTAACCATCTCGCCTTCATCTGGCGCTTTTTCTGGACTAACACCCAATACTAACATATGGTCGTAGTTAGGAGCCTGTGATGGATCTTCCAATTCAAGACCTTCATGGCTGATATGCCAGAGGTTACGGTCACGGCTGTATGACTGGTCTGTTGAGAATGGAAGATCAATCCCGTGTGCTCTGCAGTATTCGATTTCTGCTTCGCGAGAATCCATCTGCCAGTTATCCTGACGCCAAGGAGCAATGACCTTGATATCTGGAGCAAGCGCCTTGATGCCAAGCTCGAAACGAATCTGGTCATTTCCCTTACCTGTTGCACCGTGACAGATAGCTACAGCGCCTTCTGCGCGGGCTACTTCAACCAATTTCTTTGCAATACCTGGACGAGCCATGGAAGTGCCGAGTAAGTACTTATTCTCATATATGGCGCCAGCCTGTACACAAGGAACGATATAATCATCACAGAATTCATCTACGATATCTTCTATATAAAGCTTTGTAGCTCCAGAAAGCTTTGCACGCTCGTCAAGACCATCTAATTCTTCGCCCTGACCTACGTTGATGCAGCAGCATACTACATCATAATCGTAGTTTTCCTTAAGCCATGGAATGATTGCAGTGGTGTCCAGTCCGCCCGAATAAGCAAGAACAACTTTTTCTTTTGCCATAATATTTCTCCTTTATTATTAATAAATAAATTTACAAATTGAAGACGGGGTATGATATTGTCGTCGTCGCCTTTCCTTTAATAATGTACATTAATATATATACAAATGCAAGTGTAAAAATATGCATATGATACGTATAAAAATGAATTTTGTTAAATTGTTACACCATAATCTGAAATTGTGTCTGAATAATTATGCACAAATATTGCATTAATTTTTACATAAAGTCTTTACTATTGTAAGTCAGATGTTTAAAATAGTAAAAGATAAATCGAAAGGAAGTAAAAGATATGATTAAAGCAGGCATTATTGGTTCAACAGGATATGCTGGAGCAGAGATAGTCAGGATATTGTTAAATCATCCTGAGGTTGAGATTGTGTGGTACGGCTCGAGATCATATGTTGATGAGCAGTACGCTTCTATATATAGAAACATGTTTAAGCTGGTGGAGGCAAAGTGCTTCGATGATAATCTTGAAGTACTATGCAAGGAAGCTGATGTTATTTTTACAGCAACACCTCAGGGATACCTGGCAGGAGTGCTTACAGAAGAGATTCTTGCTAATTGCAAGGTTATCGACCTTTCTGCTGATTACAGAATCAAGGATGTGGCTACCTATGAAAAGTGGTACAAGATAGAACACAAGAGTCCACAGTTTATAGAAGAGGCTGTATATGGATTGTGTGAGATTAACAGAGATAAGATTACGGATAAAACGAGACTTATTGCCAATCCAGGATGCTACACTACCTGTTCCATACTTACAGCATATCCTTTGGTTAAGGCGGGACTTATTGATCCTGCTTCCATTATCATAGATGCAAAGAGTGGTACTTCAGGGGCTGGACGTGGCGCAAAGCTTCCTAATCTCTTCTGCGAAGTAAATGAAAACATCAAGGCCTACGGTGTGACTAACCACAGACACACTCCAGAAATAGAGGAACAGTTAGGATATGCATGCGGACAACAGCTTACATTAAGCTTTACGCCACATCTTGTACCTATGAACAGGGGTATTCTTGCTACAGAATATGCCACTCTTGTACAGAAGGAGGATGGAACATATCCTACTGCAAAAGAGGTTATGAAGGCATATCATGACTGCTATGACAAGGAGTATTTTGTTAGAGTATTAGGCTATGGTGATTGCCCTGAGACAAAGTGGGTAGAGGGTTCAAACTTCGTAGATGTAAGCTGTATCATCGATGAGCGTACTCACAGAGTGATAATGATGGGGGCTCTTGACAATATAGTTAAGGGCGCAGCAGGACAGGCTGTTCAGAATATGAATATTTTATTTGGTTTAGAAGAAAATATGGGCTTGAAGCTCGTCCCTTCATTCCCATAAGAGGATATTGTGATGAATGTAACCATACGTACCATGACAGCAGAAGATTTTGATAAAGTTCATGAGCTTTGGATGACAATTCATGGTTTTGCAATCCGTTCCATAGATGATTCAAAGGAAGGGGTTCTCCCTTTTTTAAAAAGAAATGAAGGTCTTAGCGTTGTGGCGCAGACTAATGACGGACAGATTGTAGGTACCATACTTGTTGGGCATGATGGCAGAAGAGCATGTCTGTATCATGTATGTGTAAGAGAAGATTTTCGCAAACAGGGAATAGGTAAATCCATGGTAGCAGAAGCTTTAAGACGTCTTAAGAATGAGGGCATCAGCAAGGTCACTATTATAGCTTTTACAAAGAACGAGGTTGGAAATGTATTCTGGAAGGCTGGAGGATGGACTCAGCGTCAGGATGTATATACCTATGATTTTGTGCTTAATGAAGAAAACATTGTGAAGTTTAACAGTTAGGAGAAAAGATATGCCAACAGAGAATATGCAGGAGATTATGGACAAAGCGCAGGTGCTCATTGAGGCGTTGCCATATATACAGAGATTTAACAGAAAGATTATTGTTGTTAAGTATGGCGGATCAGCCATGGTTGATGAGGCGCTGAAAAAGCAGGTTATACAGGATGTTACATTGCTTAAGCTTGTTGGCTTTAAGCCTATTATCGTTCACGGAGGCGGCAAGGAAATATCCAAGTGGGTTGAAAAAAATGGTATAGTTCCAGAATTTATCAATGGACTTAGAAAAACAGATGAGGCAACCATGGAAATTGCTGAAATGGTGCTTAACAAGGTGAACAAGTCGCTGGTTCAAAACGTACAGTCTCTTGGGGTTAATGCCATTGGTATCTCTGGCAAGGATGGTGGACTTCTGAAGGTTGAAAAGAAGCTGTCAAATGGTCAGGATATTGGGTTTGTAGGAGAAGTTTCAGATGTTAATGCGCAGGTTATCCTGGACCTTCTTGAAAAAGACTTTTTACCTATTATCTGTCCTATTGGAATGGATGATAATTTTGAGACCTATAATATCAACGCAGATGATGCTGCATGCGCCATTGCAAAAGCTGTTAATGCGGAAAAGCTTGCCTTTCTAACAGATATTGAGGGAGTATACAAGGACAAGGATGACCCATCTACTCTTATTTCAGAGCTTACAGTAGAAGAGGCCAGAGAATTAATTGGAGATGGATATATCGGCGGAGGAATGCTTCCAAAGCTTAATAATTGTATCGATGCTATTGAACAAGGCGTATCAAGGGTGCATATTTTAGACGGTAGAATAGCACACTGTCTCTTACTTGAGATATTTACAAACAAGGGAATTGGAACAGCCATAATTGGAGATAAGGAGCAAAAATTCAGTGAATAAGCAGCAGTATATAGATAAAGCAGAAGAAAATTTATTTCATGTATATAACAGATTTCCTGTAGTATTTGATCATGGCAGAGGTGTAAAACTGTATGATACGGATGAAGTGGAGTACTTGGATTTTGCTTCCGGTATAGGTGTTATGGCCTTTGGATATGGCAATGAAGACTATGAGAATGCTCTGTTTTCTCAGATAAAGGAGATAACCCATACCTCCAACCTGTTTTACCATGCTCCAATGATTGAGGCGGCTGAGAAGGTAGTAAAAGTCACAGGTTTAAGCAAGGTATTCTTTACAAATTCAGGAGCAGAGGCCATAGAAGGTGCTATTAAGACTGCAAAAAAATACGCCTATCTCAGAGATGGCTTTGCAGGACACGAGATTATTGCCATGAATCACAGCTTTCATGGACGTACTGTAGGTTCTCTTTCGGTTACAGGAACAGAGCACTACCGTGAACCTTTTTATCCGCTTATGGATGGAGTTAAGTTTGCTACCTTTAACGATTATGGCAGCGTATTAAGTCGGGTTACAGACAAGACATGTGCCATATTGCTTGAGCCAGTACAGGGTGAGGGTGGAGTTACACCAGCAGATGCTACATTCCTTAAAAAGATAAGAGAACTTTGTGATGACAAGGATATACTGTTAATATTTGACGAGATACAGTGCGGAATGGGACGTACTGGCAGTATGTTTGCATATCAGCAGTATGATGTTATGCCAGATATTCTAACAACAGCCAAGGCTCTTGGAGGAGGCGTGCCTGTAGGCGCGTTTGTTGTAAATCAAAAGGTGGCAAACAAAAGTCTTGTTCCGGGAGATCATGGTACAACCTATGGTTCTAATCCACTTTGCACAGCAGCTGTATCTACTGTATTTGATATGTTTGAGAAATATAAGTTATGCGATCATGTAAACCGCATAGCTCCTTTATTTATAGAGACCCTGGACAGACTGGTAGAAAAATATGATTTTGTTACAGAACGAAGAGGTATGGGCTTGATGCAGGGTTTGGTTCTTACTGTACCTGTTGCTGATGTAGTTAAAAAGGCTCTTCTAGAAGAAAATCTGGTAGTTCTGTCTGCTGGAGGCAATGTTCTTAGAATGCTTCCACCTCTTGTGATAACTGAACAGGATGTGGATAATTTCAAAGTAAAAATTGAAGCGGTATTCGATGCAATGTAATTGATAAAAAATTAACCAATTTCTTTACGAAATTATTACGAAACACTATTGTAATAAATGGATTTTTTGGCTACAATGACTCATAACAACGACTTCTCCTCTTTTGAGAGGAGGCTTTATGAAAAAGTTATTTTTATTGAGTCTTTGTAGTTTATTTTTTTTGTGTTCATGCGGCAAGACCTCATACATGGATACAGTTAACGCTGATAATGTAGAACTAGACGACACAGTTACAACTTCAGCGAAGACTACAGAGCAGGAGATTGCATCAGGTGACATTTATGTACATATCTCAGGAGCGGTGAATAACCCCGGGGTGTACAAATTGTCGTTTGGTAGCAGAGTATATGAGGTGGTGGAGGCAGCAGGTGGATTGGCATCTGACGCAGATGACAGAGATCTTAATCAGGCAGCTATGCTTTCTGACGGTGAAAAAATATATGTTTTTTCAGTAAATGAAAGAACAACCGTGACAGAAGAAGCTCAGGTGGCCAATGATGGTAAGGTCAGTATTAACACAGCGTCTGCTGACGAGCTTAAGACTTTGTCAGGGATAGGACAGTCCAAGGCAGATAATATTGTTGCCTACCGACAACAAAATGGAGACTTTTCCAGTCTGGAGGATATTATGCAGGTAACTGGAATAGGTCAGGGCATTTTTGCTCAAATAAAAGACAGTATAAAACTGTGACATGAGGTAACTATGGCAAAAAAAGTACTTGTAGTAGATGATGAGAAACTAATTGTAAAAGGAATCAGATTTTCTTTGGAACAGGATGGCATGGAAGTAGACTGTGCTTATGATGGCCAGGAAGCGTTGGACTTAGCCATGGCTAATGTATACGATATGATCCTTTTGGATGTTATGCTACCTAAGCTTGATGGATTTGAGGTATGTCAGGCGATAAGAGAGTTTTCAAATGTACCTATAGTTATGCTTACGGCCAAGGGAGATGATATGGACAAGATTCTCGGATTGGAATATGGTGCAGATGATTATATTACCAAGCCTTTTAATATCTTGGAAGTAAAGGCCAGAATCAAAGCCATTATGAGAAGGACAGCTGCTGGTATGACTGCCCCTTCTGCAAATACAACATCTGATGATACAGCGAACGATTCTATTATTACAGATGGTGATATCACCCTGGATATCAAGAATCGCAGACTTACTATTCTTGGTGTGGAGTACAATCTTACTTCAAAGGAATTCGAGCTGTTACATCTGTTAGTTGTCAATCCTCGCAAGGTATTTTCAAGAGAAGATCTTCTGCACACTATTTGGGGTGTAGATTATCCAGGAGATGAACGTACCGTAGATGTTCATGTACGTAGACTTCGTGAAAAGATAGAGGTTAATCCTAAAGAACCTAAGTATGTCCATACAAAATGGGGAGTAGGATATTTTTATTAATTATCGATTTAATTTACGATGAAATTTGTACATAGTTTATCTTTCAAAATTGCATTGATAGTTTTATTTATGGGCATTGTACCTTTTTCGGTATCTGTGCCCATTTATTTGAATGCATATCGCACTATTTCACTTCGCAGTGATGGTCAGGCACTAATCAGCCAAGCTCTCCGTTATAACAATGAGATAGTTACTACTGGATATTTGGAAGGTGCAGTGAACAGCAAGCTTGATGACGAGCTGCATGCACTGTCATATGGTCTTCAGGGACGTATTCTCATTATCGATAAGTATTTAAGAGTTGTGAAGGATACTTATGGAGTAGATGAGGGCAAGACTGTCATCTGGGAGAATGTGGTAAAGGCTGCCAAGGGTAACAATAATTATTATTTTGATCAGGATACAATGTACCTTATTGTATCGGTGCCAATCACCAACTCTGAAGGCGAGGTAGTAGGTGTTTTGCTTATGAACAAAGCAGAGGATTATATTGTTCAGAATCAGGATACCATCAATACCTATTTCTTCGTGGCAGCGGCAGTGATTTATCTTATAACTTTATTTACAGCTATTTTTTTCTCCATCAGATTTACTCGTCCAATTAAAAATGCAACTCTTGCAGTAGATAATATTATCAGGGAACACGATACATTACTGCCAGAGGATAAGAGTTATAATGAACTGGAAGAGTTAGAGGATAAGTTTAATCAAGCTTTAAGAAAACTACATGATATAGATAATTCCAGACAGGAGTTTGTATCTAACGTGTCCCATGAGTTAAAGACACCTCTTACTTCCATGAAGGTTCTTGCTGATTCTCTTAACAGTGGTATGGATGTTCCTCTTGAAATGTACCAGGAGTTCATGACGGACATTGGCAATGAGATAGACAGGGAGACTCAGATTATTAATGATCTTCTGGCGCTGGTTAGAATGGATAAAAGTGGTGCCGCGTTAAACATCTCAGCTATGAACATGAATGAGTTGATAGAGCTTATTTTAAAACGACTCAAGCCAATAGCTGACAAGGCTGATGTGAAGGTTATATTTGAGTCATTCAGGCCTGTAATCTGTGAGGTTGATGACGTCAAAATCACGCTTGCCATAAGTAATCTTGTTGAAAACGCTATAAAATACAATAATCCTGGTGGCTGGGTACATATTACTCTTAACAGCGATCACAGATATTGTTATATCAAGGTTGAAGACAATGGTCTTGGAATACCTGAAGAGTCAGTGGAGCATGTATTTGAGAGATTCTACAGGGCTGATAAATCTCACAGTCGTGAGATAGGCGGAACTGGACTGGGACTTGCGATCACCAAGAGTGCTATTACAATGCACAAAGGTGATGTTTTGGTTCATTCTGTATTAGGAGAGGGCAGTACCTTTGATGTCAGAGTACCTCTCAACTATATAGAGGAGGCGCGATGATGAATAAGAATAAGATAATTGCCCTCGTGTTGATACTGTGTGTAATATTGATGAGCTTTGCTGGATGCAGGAAAAACTCCAATTATAGCTCTAACAAGATCTATTATATTAGTACCGATAAAACATCCATAGTTGCAAGGGATTTTGATTATACCACTACAACCATATCTGACAGGGTACATGAAGCTATGGATGCCCTTGGAGAAAATAGTGATAGTGTCGAGTATATGCAGACTATTCCAGCAGGTGTTTCCATTGAAGATTTGGATATTGCAGATGGAGTAGTATCTATATATTTTAACTCAGTATATCTTGACCTTGATCCTTTGATCGAGGTGTTGGTGAGAGCTGCTATTGTAAAGACCATCACTCAGATAGTTGGAGTAGACGCTGTTGCCTTTTATGTGGACAGCAAACCGTTGGAGAACGCCCAGGGAGTTGCGCTTGGAGCTCAGACTGCAGGTATGTTTATTGAGGATTTTGGTCAGGAGACAGATTCTCTGTTAAACACTACGCTTAAGCTATATTTTGCCAGTGCTGATGGTACCTCTCTTGTCAAAGAGAATCGTAATGTATATTACAGCTCTAATGTTTCCTTGGAAAAGCTGGTTATTGATCAGTTGCTAAAGGGCCCAAAAACTTCTAATCTTATTTCGGCTATTCCTGCAGAGACCAAGCTTTTATCAATATCTGTTACAGATGGAGTATGCTATGTTAATTTTGACGAGGCATTTGAGACGCAGCTGACAGGAATATCTGAAAAAACCACAATATATTCAGTTGTGAATTCTCTTACAGAGTTAAATGGAATCAATCAGGTTCTGATTACTGTTGGCGGAGAGACACCGCTTATGGCTAATCTTGATGTGGATTTATCACAGACCTTGGATAAGAGCTACGATATAATTGTGGTAGTATACGAGGATTATGACTATTATGATGAGTCCCTTAATCCTATAACAGTAGTAGAAGAGGATCAGGATGAGTCCGATAATTCTGTTGAGAATGATGAGAAAGTCAATGAAACTGATGATTCTGCAGAGGATGAAGAAATGGATTCAACTGACTTGACTACATTAACAAACTAATAGTACAGGAGGCTAAATGCTAGGTGTTAGACGCCCCTTAGGGGTAGCTGCCTGTCTACTTGTTATAATAATTGCATTAAGCGCTCTTAGGATTCCTGAGGATTATCTGGGAATCTTTAGAGCCTGCGATGAGGCTGATACGATGCTTAATAACAGACAGTATTGTGAGTTCAGCGGTGAGATTTATCACAAAGAAATCAAGACAGGTGGTCAAACTGTTTATTATCTTAGGGATGCCACCCTTTCAAATGGCAATGTGATTTTTTCACAAGTATCTTTTTTTCTATCCGTCGAATCAGACGAGATTCCTTTATTTTCCAATGTCAGTGGTACTGGTGAGGTATATTGTTTAAAAAAGGCTGCAAATGAGGGTAATTTCGATGAGAAAAAATACTACAACTCATTGGGGCTTATTTGTGGTATTAAAAAATGCTCTATTAATGAGATAGGGCTAAGTCCTCTTTCTCATCTTGATGCTTTGTACAGGCTCAGAAGAAGGGTAGCGATATTATATGAAAAGCTGCTTCCTTCGGAGGAGAGCGGATTACTTTCTGCTATAGCCTTAGGCGATAAGGCTCAGTTGGATTCCCAGGTTAAGGATATGTTTTTGGGGGCAGGAATAGTACATATTCTTGCGGTTTCGGGACTACATATTAGCCTCATATGTATGAGCCTGTTTTCCATGATGAGAAGGCTGGGACTGGGATATGGAATAAGTGGTGGATGTAGCTGTGGTATTGCAATAATCTATGTGATAATGGCAGGGATGAGTGTCTCCAGTCTAAGAGCATGTGGTATGTTTTTGATATATATGTTTGCTGAGATTTTGGGGGAGTCATATGATATGGCAACTGCTCTAGGGTTGATGGCCATAATAATACTTATGATTAATCCTTGCTATATTATTAATTCAGGATTTATTTTTTCCTTTGGAGCAGTTTTTGCCGTAAGCTTTGTGGCTCGTCCTATAGCTGAAATGTACCTACAGTTTGAAAAAGCAAATCGTGAGTCAAAGGTTGCAGTAAAAGGAATTGGGATATTACATGACAAGAATGTATTGTTAAATATCAAATCAAAGGTTGTTCAGTCGATGTTATTTTCTGTGTCCGTGACACTTGGAACATTGCCGCTATCCTGTTATTTTAATTATCAGGTACCACTTCTTGGAGTATTGCTTAATATTATACTGATACCTTTTTTACCTGTTTTATTGGGCTGCGGTTTACTAGGTGGATTTCTGGGATGCATCTGTTATGAAATAGGAGAGATACTGATTTATCCTTGTCATTTGATTCTATTTTCATATGAATGGGCTGCAAGCCAGGCTAATAAAGTATCTGAGGCAGTATTGATTTGTGGGCGACCATCAATATGGAAAATGATACTCTACAGCACATTACAGATAATTATTATTGCTACTATGAACAGGTTGTTTTTTGACAAGGAATACCCTGTAGATTTGAGGAGAAGTGCTTATTTTGCACGATTAGGCTGTACTGTAACGGCTTCATTATTACTTTCACTGATGCTTTTGATTCCTGCAAAAAAATCCTTTGAAGTGGACATTCTTGATGTAGGCCAGGGAGATGGCATATATATATGTACACCTGAGGGAGTCAGTTTTTTTATTGACGGAGGCAGCAGTGATGTAAAAGAGGTAGGAAAGTACAGAATACTTCCGTTTTTGAAATATAAGGGAGTAGGAAATATCAGATACTGGTTTGTAACTCATTCTGATAAGGATCATGTGTCGGGACTTGTGGAGATTATAGAAAGTGGGTATTCAGTAGATAATATTGTTTTTGCGAAAAATGCAGTAGAAGGAG
Source organism: Pseudobutyrivibrio sp. (assembly GCA_021442555.1). Classification (GTDB taxonomy): domain Bacteria; phylum Bacillota; class Clostridia; order Lachnospirales; family Lachnospiraceae; genus Pseudobutyrivibrio. The sequence goes on from JABUSV010000045.1 coordinate 21,688, forward strand.
ACTATTTTGAGGAGCTGAAAGATGCAGCCCTGAACAATAATATCAACATATGTTATATGTCACAAGGTGATAATTGTGGAACCCAAAGACTTAAGTTAAGCTGTTTATATCCCAAATATCAACCAACTGCCGGGGATGATGAAGATGCTAACGCCATGTCTTTGGTTTTGTTGATGGGGTATGATACAGATTATGACAACAATTATTATGAATCAGAGGATACAGTAGGGCTTTTTACTGGGGATATAGGTTCAAATCAGGAAAAAAATCTGGTAGAGAGCTATGCAAGAACTTTAAGCAGAGTAGATTTCATTAAGGTTGCCCATCATGGCAGTAAATACAGCAACTGTGTTTCGCTGGTCGAATCTTTGGGAGACTGCGAGGCATATATTTCCTGCGGATATAACAATTCCTATGGTCATCCCCACAAAGAAACTCTTGAACGGTTTAGTGAGGCTGATATTATTGTACATCGTACAGATATGCAAGGGCAGTTGAAGATAAAATAGTCTCATGCTAACATTTTTTGTATTTTGTACAAAATAAATACACCTATTATGGTTAAATTCTCATGTGAAACAAACAACAACTCTGTTAGAATGTGTATTACAAAACAAAACATACAGTGAGGGAGTAAATGAAACTATCGGATTTATTGATTTACGATGATATTACAATACAATGTCATGATAATCCTGATGCAGACGCCATAGCATCTGGGTTTGGAGCTTATATATACTTCAAAGAACATAATAAAAACGTTCGGTTTGTATACAGTGGATCCTTTGAGATAAAAAAAAGTAATCTGCTTATTTTGATCAATGAATTACAGATTCCTATAGAATATGTTAAGCCTGACGGATTTGAAGTACCGCAATTGTTACTTACTGTGGACTGTCAATATGGTGAGGGTAATGTTACAAGACTTAAGACAAAAAGAGTGGCAGTTATTGACCATCATCAGGTATCAGGTGAATTGCCTGAATTGTCAGATGTTAGAACAAAGATAGGAAGTTGTTCTACAATTATATGGTCGATGCTTGTAGAAGAGGGCATGGACGTAAATCATAACAGACCGCTGGCTACTTCACTTTATTATGGACTTATGACAGATACTAATAACTTTGCCGAGATGGCACATCCACTAGATAGAGACCTAAGAGACGATATAGTATATGATACAAGCCTTGTTCGCAGGCTTATTCATTCTAATTTATCCCTAGATGAGCTTACAATAGCGGGAAATGCTTTGATTAATATGGAGTATGACGAGGATACAAAATCAGCCATAGTTGAGGCAGAACCTTGTGATCCCAATATTCTTGGGGTTATTTCGGATATGATGCTTGAGGTAGACACAGTTAATACTTGTCTTGTGTACTGTGTTTTACCGTTTGGCATTAAGTTGTCTGTTAGAAGCTGTGTCAAGGAGAACAAGGCTTCTGATTTAGTTGCATATCTTACTGATAAGGTTGGCTCGGGAGGAGGCCATCTGGACAAAGCAGGAGGGTTTATCCAAAAGGAATTACTTGGTAATGCAGATGCAAATGAGTTCCTAAAAAAAAGACTTAAAGACTATTTTGTAAACAGTGATATTTTCTACTGTGGTGATAAGAAGTTTGATGTTTCTGATATGGTTTTATACAAAAAGAAACCTATCCCTGTAGGCTATGTTAAGGTAACTGATGTTGTGCCTGTAGGAGAATTGATAAAAATCCGAACGCTGGAAGGCGACATGGAACGTGTCGTAGATGAGGATTTGTATATCATGATAGGTATAATAGGAGAGGTATATTTTGGATCTACAGAAAAGCTACACAGAACCTATACTGTGACAGAAGAGCCTTTCTTGGAAAAATTGGAATATGAACCCAAAATTAAGTTATTGGATTCAAATGAATCTATCAAGCTTTTGAGTTATGCAAAAAAGGCCATTGCAGCTGGGGGAGTACCTATATATTGCAAAGAAATAGACAAGCTTACCAAGATATTTACCCAATGGGACCCAGATTCTTATATGAAGGGCGTAGCAGGAGATATGTTGGCAGTAAGAACTGATGACCTTACAGACGCATATATTATTAGAAGGGATATCTTTGATATCACATATGAGAGAGTATAATAATATAATATAGACGAAAATCAAAAGAGGCCACTTCGCATGAGGTGGTCTCTTGTATTTTGGAATAATTCCAACATCTATGATTCATTATTATCATCAAGCACCAGTGGAGAAAGCTTGATGTGTATGCGTGTTATACGCTTGTTATCAACTTCGTCAACTCTGATAATGGTTCCCTGTTCGTTAACGTAGGTTTCACCTACAGAAGGGAAGTGATCAAAGGCTCCAGTTATATAGCCTCCGATAGTGTCATAGTCCTCACTTTCAAAACCAAGAGGTAATTCCTCGCACAGATCTTCGAGATTCATGGAACCTAGTACATCGTACTCTCTGTCATTGATCTTGACGATAGGATCTACTTCATCCTCATCGTATTCATCACGAATCTCACCGACTATCTCTTCTAACAGATCCTCCAATGTAATCATGCCTGAAAGTGAACCATACTCGTCCAATACAATAGTAAGCGCGATTGATTCATCCCTCATTTCATCAAACAAATCTGAAATGTTCTTCATCTCGTATGTAAAGTATGCTTCACGAAGCAGATTGCGGATATCGTATTCCTCCGGGGTGATGAACAATAAATCCTTTATGTTGATAATACCAATCACTTCGTCTGTATCCTTTTCGCATACAGGCATTCTGGTGTACATATCTGATTTGAACACTTCTAGCAGGTCGTGGTAGCTGATGTCGCTTTCTACCATGGTCATGTCTATTCGTGGTATCATGACTTCCTTTGCTGTAGCATCTGAAAAATCAAATACCTTGTGAATCATGGTGCGCTCATCGCTTTCAATGGCACCTGTCTCATGACTGACGTCTACCATGGTACGAATCTCTTCCTCTGAGATACTGTTATCCTTGAAGTCGGGGTCAACACCGCAAATTCTGATACATAAACCTGCAAGAAAATTAACAACAGAAATAACAGGAGTGAGCAAATACATTAGAGCCCATACTGCTGGAGCAAATCTTAAGCTAATGTTTAAAGCGTTGATGGTGGCTAAGGACTTTGGACTAATCTCACCGAAAATGAGAATCAAAAGTGTAAGCACACCTGTGGCAATACCTGCACCATAGCTTCCTAGTATTCTCACTGCAAGTGTAGTTGCCAGGGAAGAAGCAGACAAGTTAACTATATTGTTGCCTATTAATATTGCAGACAGCATCTTTTTGGGATGTTCAATGACTTTTTGAACTACGGCAGCATGTTTGTCGCCATCGTCAGCCATGGTTTTAATCTTGATTTTGTTAACGGTGGTAAGTGCGGTTTCAGCAGAAGAGAAAAAAGCTGAAAGTATCAGCAACACCACCAACACTATAAATTCTACTATCATTTTTAAGAATAATCACCTCATTATACTAGAGACTGGTTAAGATAAGCTTCCTGTTCAGCTGTAAGCTTATCGATTTCGATGCCAAGGAATTTAAGCTTGCGATTGGCAACCTCAAGATCAACCTCGCGAGGTACAACTATAAGCTTTTCTTCCAGACTGTCCTCATGTTCTACAAGATATTTTGCCGAAAGAGCCTGTATTGCAAAGCTCATATCCATAATCTCAGCCGGATGACCGTCCCCGCATGCCAGGTTTACAAGGCGTCCTTCTCCAAGAACATATACGAACTTGCCAGGTGTAACCTCGTAGGCCATGATGTTGGCACGCTGCTCCTTTGAAGAAATAGCATTAGTGTGAAGCCATGCCATATCTACTTCACAGTCAAAGTGCCCAGCGTTACAAAGAATTGCTCCATCCTTCATGGTCTTCATGTGTTCGCCTGTAATAACCTGATCACAGCCTGTCACAGTAACGAAGAAATCTCCAATCTTGGCAGCTTCAGCCATAGGAAGTACGGTAAATCCGTCCATAACAGCCTCGATGGCTTTGATAGGATCAATCTCTGTAACCGTAACCTGAGCACCTAATCCCTTGGCTCTCATTGCAACACCCTTACCACACCATCCGTAGCCTGCAACTACAACCTGCTTACCTGCAACGATGAGGTTGGTTGTACGGTTGATACCATCCCAAACAGACTGACCTGTACCGTATCTGTTGTCAAATAAATGCTTACAGTCAGCATTATTAACCATAACCATAGGGAATTGAAGCTCATCAGCAGCAGCCATGGCCTGTAATCTGATGATACCTGTTGTGGTCTCTTCACATCCACCAATAACATATTGAAGCTCGTCTTTAAGCTCAGTATGGAGCATGTGTACCAGATCACCGCCGTCGTCGATGATAATATTGCAGTGATTCTTGAGAACCTGACGGATGTGATGATTATATTCCTCTTCGGTTGTGCCATGCCATGCAAAAACATTAAGGCCTGCCTTTACAAGAGCAGCTGCAACATCGTCCTGGGTTGACAAAGGGTTGGAGCCTGTAATGAACATCTCAGCGCCACCTGCAGCAAGTACCTTACATAAATATGCTGTTTTTGCCTCCAAATGGATGGAAAGAGCTACTCTGATGCCATCAAAAGGCTTGGTCTTAGAAAAATCTTCCTCAAGACTTCTAAGAAGAGGACAGTTCTTTTTTACCCAGTCAATTTTATTTTCTCCAGATGGAGCCAGATTAATATCGCGAATCTCGTATTCCATAGTTTTTCTCCTACTATTGTTAATTACTTTTTTACCTTTACGCAAGTAGAAACATTATATAATATGTAGCCGAAAACACGCAAGTTTTCCTATACATACACCTACCACTTTGCTAGAATATTTTTTATGAAAAAGAGAAACAGTTTATTAATAATAATTACAATTATCGGACTAATGACTTAAGGCTGTGGCACCAATAATGCCAAGCAGGCTCAACTGAGAGATCAGGGTATAGAGCTTTTGGCAAACGGTGACTGTGATGGAGCCATAGTTCTGTTTGATGAAGCGCTTGGGATGTCTGTTGGTAAGGTTGAAGCGCTTGAGATAGATATTAATTACTACAAGGCTGCCGCTATGGTTTCGGCTAATCGATACGAAGAAGCCATAGAATGTTATAACAATCTTATTGCCTTTGATGACAAGAACTACGAGGCCTATTTTTTGAGAGGAAGTGTCTATGCCAAGTCGGGGGATGTTGTCTCAATGACAGAGGATTACAACAGAGCTTTGACGCTGCATCGCAGAGACTACGAATTATATATAAAAATATATGAGAATCTGACTGCACTTGGGATGTCAGAGCAAGGGGTGGCTTATCTGAATACTGCCCTGGATCTAAGTGACAAAAGCCCCGAGAGCTATTTTTACAGGGGAAAAATATATTACCTGTTAGGTCAGAATGACAGTGCTTTGGAACAACTGAATACGGCCATGGACAAAGATGTCACAGAGGCAAAGCTGTATATAGCCAAGGTATATCAGTCTACTGGTGATGATGTGGCGGCAGAGCAACTGCTTTTGGAATATGCATCTTCAGAGGATGTGTCTTCGGAGGTGCTTGAATCGCTGGGTGAAATCGAGATGAATAGTGACAATTATGACAGAGCCTATGAGTATTTCAGTGCCGGACTTAATTCAGGGGATACTGATACCAGACAACAGCTTCTTAAAGGGCAGATTGTTGCGTTGGAATACTTGGGAAGGTTTGATGAAGCCAGAGAAATATTGAATACATACATAGCCGAATATCCAGATGATTTACAGGCGGCAGAAGAGGCGATTTTTTTATCGACAAGATAAAACAAAATTAAATGACCACTTTAGGTGAATATGACGAAAAACACAATATATAGTTACTTGCCATTGACCTATGCCCCAATATTTTGTTAATATGTATTCAATTCGGGGGGACAAGGATAGGCGTATCGAGAGTCTTTCCAAGAAAGAAAGGGTTTTGGTGGTATTATGTTTGATGTAGTAAAAAGAGATGGAGAAATCGCACAGTTCAATCTCAGCAAGATTAATGATGCAATAGCTAAGGCGTTTGATGCCACTGGCAAGGCATATAACGAAGATATTATTGGACTGCTTTCTCTTAGAGTGTCTGCAGATTTTCAGGCAAAGATAAAGGATGGAAAGATTACAGTAGAGGACATTCAGGATTCCGTAGAGAATGTTCTGGAGCAGACAGGCTACACAGATGTTGCCAAGGCATACATATTATATAGAAAACAGCGTGAAAAGATGCGTAACATGCGCTCTACATATCTTGACTATAAGAATGTCGTAGACAGCTATGTTAAGGTAGAGGACTGGAGAGTAAAAGAGAACTCTACTGTTACATATTCTGTAGGAGGACTTATCCTTTCTAACTCAGGAGCTATTACAGCCAACTACTGGCTCTCAGAAATCTATGATGAGGAAATTGCCAATGCACACAGAAGTGCAGACATCCATATTCATGATTTGTCCATGCTGACAGGTTACTGTGCAGGATGGTCACTTAAACAGCTCATCAGAGAAGGCTTGGGAGGAATCACAGGCAAGATTACATCGGCACCAGCTTCACATCTTTCAGTATTATGTAACCAGATGGTTAACTTTTTAGGTATCATGCAAAATGAATGGGCGGGCGCTCAGGCGTTTTCTTCTTTTGATACATACTTAGCACCATTTGTAAAAATCGACAATCTAACATATCCAGATGTTAAGAAATGTCTTGAATCCTTTATATATGGTGTTAATACACCAAGCAGATGGGGTACACAGGCACCTTTCTCGAATATTACACTTGACTGGACAGTACCTAACGATCTTGCAGAGCTTCCTGCTATTGTCGGTGGCAAGGATCAGAATTTCAAATACAAGGACTGTAAGGCCGAGATGGATATGATTAACAAAGCATTCCTTGAGATTATGATCGAAGGTGATGCCAACGGACGTGGATTCCAGTATCCTATTCCTACATATTCCATTACAAGAGATTTCGATTGGTCTGATACAGAAAACAACAGATTGCTTTTTGAGATGACAGCAAAATATGGAACACCATATTTCAGCAATTATATCAACTCAGATATGGAACCAAGCGATGTTCGCTCTATGTGCTGCAGACTTCGTCTTGACTTAAGAGAGCTTCGCAAGAAGTCTGGCGGATTCTTTGGTTCGGGCGAGAGCACTGGTTCTGTAGGTGTAGTAACCATCAACATGCCACGTATAGCATATCAGGCTACAGACAAAGCAGATTTTTATGCTCGCCTTGACAAGCTTATGGATATTTCAGCACGTTCTCTTAAGATTAAGAGGGGTGTTATTACAAAGCTTCTCGATGAGGGATTGTATCCATATACCAAGAGATATCTTGGAACCTTTAACAACCATTTCTCAACTATCGGTCTTATAGGTATGAACGAGGTTGGACTTAACGCTAACTGGTTGGGTAAGGATATGACAAGCGTTGAGACTCAGGAGTTTACAAAAGAGGTTCTCAATCATATGAGAGAGAGACTTTCAGATTATCAGGAGATGTATGGAGATCTCTACAATTTGGAGGCTACACCTGCTGAGTCTACGACCTACAGATTTGCAAAGCATGACAGAGACCAGTTTCCTGACATTATTACAGCAGGTAAAGAAGGAGATACACCTTTTTATACCAACAGCTCACATATGCCAGTTGAGTTTACATCAGATATCTTTGATGCACTTGAAGTGCAGGATGAACTCCAGACACTTTACACATCTGGTACAGTATTCCATGCATTTATAGGTGAAAAGCTTCCTACATGGGAGTCAGCGGCCAACCTTGTTCGCAAGATTGCAGAAAACTTCAGACTTCCATATTATACACTCAGCCCAACATATTCGGTATGTAAGGATCATGGATATATTGCAGGTGAGCATTATACATGTCCTCACTGTGGCAAGGTATCTGAAGTATACAGCCGAATCACAGGTTACTACAGACCAGTTCAGAACTGGAACGACGG
>JABUSV010000136.1 GCA_021442555.1 Pseudobutyrivibrio sp.
TAGTCGCGGGCAATCTGCTTGTAGATATCTGTCATATACCCCGCATAATAGTCGTTTGCGCGGGGGAAGGTGGGCATTGCGGTTGACTTGGTGAGGTCCCGGCGGCTTTTGCGCAACTTGCGGCCGGTAATTTCAAACCGGTCCTTGGGGCGCTCTGCGTCCCTCCAGTTGAACCCTTTGAGCCGTTGTTTCTCTATCGCAAGGTCGGCCACCGGATAGGCGTCGCTTTTTACGGTTTCATAGTATTTAAGACGTTGGGCGGCACCATTCTTCAGAGTGACCATCATAAACTGAGCCTCCTTGGAGTTCATCACTGTTATCACGCTGTCCTCCCTGACGTAGAAGAGCGCATTTACGCCCCCCAGGGCGTCGTAGCGGCGCAACTGGTTGTCGCTGTTGAAGTAACCCAGCATTTCGGTCGATTTGACCTGGTTGAAATGCACCGTGTCCTCCATACTGATGATCATCGCTCCGCCCTGCATACAGCCGCGGTCAAATGCTCCGTCCTTCATCATAAAGAGCATCGTCTCGCCGGTAAGCTGGTGAATCCCTTCGTTCCACACTACGGGGTCCTTGAAGAGTTTCATCAGGGTGTCGATTTGCGAAAACGCCATCGAATCGCAGCGTGCCTGAATGTCGGTGCGGTATATGCGGACGTTGCCGTAGGCGCTGATAAAGCGCAGTTGGGTTGTGTCGGGAGGGGTTTCGTGCTCTTCCGGTTTCTCCGTCGCATCTTCGGCTTGTCCTTCTGCATCTTTTGCACCGCCTTCCGCTGCCGCCTCATTGGTTGCGGCTTCCGCCCCTTCGGCGGATTCGGGGCTGCCTTCCGCTGCAACTGCGGCACCCCCTTCCGGGTTGGCTGCAGGATTCACAGCGGCCCCTTCGGCGGAACCTCCTTCGGAACCCTCCTGAGCGGCATTCTGCGGCTCCGCTGCAGCGTTACCCCCTGCAAGTTCTGCTTCTTCCTCGGCTTTCATACGGGCGATGGCCTTCTCCAGACTGTCTTTTTCAGCCAGTTCGAGACGTTTCTTGTAGGCCTTGTATTCGGGGAGCTGCTCAATGGCCGACTGCCGGTCGGCTTCCTTCTTTTCCAATGCCTTGCGGTCCGCTTCGGCTATGGCGTCGAACATTATCGATGTCTTGAACTCTTCCGACTCCGAAATGATGGAGGAGGGGATGTCGCACACTCTTTCAGTGTGGAAATACATAGTGTCGGCACGGCAGAACAGCGTGTCAATCTGGTGCTGCTGGTTCTCCCCGATGTTGATGGATGCTGCGCGGTCAAACAGGAATGCGTGCAGATTGCCCACCGAATCGGTTTCGGTATGGGCCTTGTCCGACAGGAAAAAGGTGTTGTTGAGCGAGTCCAGCAACTGTACGTTGCCGAACATGTCGCCTTTGTTTTCGTGCTGGTAGAAATAGAGCGAGTCGCACCACGACTCGTAGTCGGGGTCGTTCATATAGACTCCGTCGTTGAAAAAGACCACTCCCGTGTCACGGGCATACCAGCCGTCGTTGGCCCGCATATAGTAGTCGTTTTTCCACAAATGGGTGTTCTTTCCGAAAAAGGCCTTGTTTATGTTGGTGTCGTAGTCGAGTTTGGAACTTTTCATAAACAGACTGTCGGTGAACATCTCGACGTTGTCCTTGAAGTTGAACAAGCCGGTCTTTGCGTCGTAGTTGCCGCGGTCCCCCTCGATAATCTCTCCTTTCTCACTCTGCATAGCCCCTCCGAAGAAGAACAACGCCACGCTGTCCTTGGTGTTGTAGTCCAGATAACGGGTGCGCAGCATATTGTGCTTTTCGTCGCTCACTTCCACCAGATCGCCACGGAACTTGGCGACATTGTCGTCGGCGTAGTAGTTGAGGTTGTCGCCAGTGATGACCGTCTTGTCCTGGACAATCTTGACGTTTTTATACGCTTCAATACGGTTGTACGAGAGATTCCAGATGGCGGAATCGCAGAACAGGTAGGCCCCGTTGTGCAGAAACACCGCGGGTCCCTTCACTTCACGGTATTCGCGCCCCCCGGGGAGCTGGAACACCCGTGCGTATTCGGCATTGAGCAGGGTGAGAAGACTGTCTTTGGTCCTGTATACATTCCACTGGCCTTCGGCGTAGTGTGGGTCGAATCCGTTTTCTCTGGCTCCACCACCTGGAAAATGCTTGATTGTCACAGCGACACCTGTAGTTGTTACGCCCTCCTTAGAACCTTGAATACGTGGAATAATATGTTCTGCTATCTCACATATGAGGTTTGTGTCTTCTCCAAAGGTTCCAAAGGTACGTTGCCACCTTGGATCGGTAACACAATCCACCATATACATATATCCTTTTCTAAGGTTACAAGCATTCCAGTCCCTGTTAACAGCCTCAGCCCATTCATCTGCTATGTGTATTCCATCTCCTTTGACGGCAGCTGCAATACCCAGTGTGCCTGGCCAAGCAGGAAATACTCCCGCCGCATCATTCATTCCAAATACAACCTGTCCATTTTCGTTACGACTATTGCTGGCAGCCTGAACTGGAACAAAATGTTGGCACTCCTCAGCCACTGCCTGAAGCTGATTCATAAAATCTGTCATATCCTCAGGGGTAGGGTTGGCTCTAAGAATAATATGTCTGTTAAACCACTCTTTGATAAGAGTCGTAGTACCTGGAAGTAACTGATTGCCAAAAATATTACCCATCTGCATAGGTGCTTCATCAAGCGTACCTGACTCATCAAGAACAGGCTCATGGTCTGGGTTAGCTCCAAATCCTGCTGGTTTATATTTACCCATTCTCCAATCTGATATAAACAGCTGTGGTATTTTTTCTTCTATTGACAAAAGCTTTACATATTCGTCAGCTCTTGTCTTAGGTGGCAATCTCCAGTCGTTTACCTTTGATACCTCACCTGTTCCATCTATATCCTTAAAGAACATTTTGTCCTTTTCTATTATTTTTCTTCCTACTGTAGATATCTTGTATCCATTAGGATTCACATATACTTTAAAATTATCCGATGCTTTCTTAGCCATATTCCCTCTAATTATTTACCTGGACTTAAATGTAATCATGCCAACTTCATCTACTTCCATTGGTAATACTACAAGAACATCAATTATTGTCATTGCCAAGGATACCCCACACCAACAGGTGGCAAGATATAAGATTCCTGCCAGATACTGCTTCGCATAGAATCTGTGTCCTCCAAATACTCCTGTAAAAAGCATAAGCCATAGATATGTTTTACGTTTTACTGTCACATCTGTTTTGTTATAAAACAGGCCAAGCAGCCTGTCCACCAGACCCTTCTTGTCAGCATCTACAATACCATAGGTTTCCTTAAGTGTTCTAAGCTCATCCTCGGCGGCCAAAAACTCCTTTATATTTAGCTTATCCTGTTGATTAGTATTACTCATTTTTTCTCCTGTAAAATTAAGCGCCAGCTTTTACTGGCGCCCAATTCTTGTTATCAAGATTTATGCGTTTTCTGCCATGTATTTAGCCTTGATCTCTGCGATTTCATCCTGAATCTCTTCCATCTTCTCCTTTGTAAGTGGATAGAACTTTAGAGCCACAAGATTACAGATAAGCCCCAAGATAACCATGCCGTAAGCTAAGAATACTGTTACATATATCAGCTCAGGAGTACATGGTGTACCAACATCAGGCAAAGACTCCCTAAAGCCAATAGATGCATACATGACACCTGCTATCATAGGTGCAAATGATGATATTATCTTATCTACAAACGAGAAGAGTGTACCCATAAGACCTGGCACATATTTACCTGTTCTATATACCTCATAATCAGCACAGTCAGCTGTCATTGGAATTACAATATTGCCAGATATACCCTGGAAACCAGATAAAGCTATTGTAAGTACTACATAAGCAACGGTAAATCCTCCCCATGCCAAACCTCCATTAGCATTTTGCATTGATGTAGCATCTCCAAATAACCATAGAGCTGCAAGCAGTACGTTTACAATAATACCGCCAATAGAACCGATAATCATCGCTTTTCTCTGTCCCAGTTTTGTTGCCAGTGTACCAATCAAAATGACAATAAGAGGCAGGGAAATAAAAGATGTAATACCTGTTAATGTACCCTGTAAGCTATAGTTACCTGCTATTACAGCAAATAAAACAAGAGTTACAGTCGATGTTTTGGCAGAGGTTGCAAGCTTGTCTGTAGATGCAGATACAATCAACATCTGAATGGCCCTGTTACCTTTTAAGGTCTCCCAGTAATCTTTGACGCTGATACGTGTAGCTTTTCCTGTTCCAAAAAATTCTGATCTGTCCTTTGGGGCAATAGATATAACTGCTATTGCAGTAAACAGAATAGAAGTAAATCCTACAAGCATCCATAACTCATGGAATACACCTGTTGATTCCATTGTTCCATACTTCTTACCAAGCACAGGAGCAACCATTGACATAACTGTAAACAGTATTGTGTTATATACTGCATCAAATACAGAAAAAAGTGGTCTTTGTCTTGGATCGTTTGTCAGGCATGTCTGTGCTGACTTTGTTACTACACACTGGAATGTATATCCGATATAGTAAATGGCAGCAACAACAATAAAGAATGCAAATCTTATGGATGTAACTTCAGGTAATAAATGAGTTACATGGAATAAGATAAAAGATGTAACAAATAATATTGCATTACCTATAATCATAAACGGTCTGTTTTTTCCAAACTTACCATTGGTCTTGTCTACGACATATCCGATAAATGGATCTGTAACACCATCCCAGATACGCATAAACATTGCAAAGCTTGATGCGGTAACTACTACTACCCCAACAAAGCCTGTTAAATAATAAGCAACAAAATTCATCATGAAAAGATAAAGGTTTGTTGCTGTGTTGTTCAATGCGAAACCTGCTATTCTCCATAGTGGCACGCGATGAACACCATTCTCCCCGTAATACTTACTTGAATTGTTCACGGCAGAAATCTCCTTTCTTTCGCAAAGATTTATTATGCCTTCAACATATCACCTTGTATACAAGTTGTAAATACATTTATAGTAACTTTGGATAACATTAGCAAAACAGAGCCGTAAACTTTGGTAGTTTTCACTCATAATCAAATAGTATACAACACTTGACACCTATTACCCACTATCATAAACTTGTATACAAGAAGCTAGTGTGCTGGAATAAAAGGAAAAAAACTATGGATACAGATAATACCAATGTCAAGACTTATACCTCTGACATGCTTTACGACGAACTATATAATCAAATCATACATTTAGAACTAAGACCTGGTGATTCTCTTAGCGAAATTGAGACTGGGAAAAAATATAATCTGTCAAGAACTCCTGTTAGAGATGTCTTTAAAAGACTTGCCAGCGATGGTCTTGTAGAGATTATTCCACAAAAAGGAACATTTATATCCAAGATAGATCTCAAGGGCATCACTACTGTTTTATATCTTAGAGATGCTATTGAAAAACAAATCCTTCAGGAACCGGCATTATACGAATCCCCTGAAGCTGAGTTTACCATACAACTGGTTTTGGATGCTCAGCTAAGTGTTATCAATGACAGCTCTCTAACCCTTGAGGAAAAAGCTATCCGATTTTTTGATTTGGATCTTAAATTCCATGAATCAATATACCAGTTAGCAGGACGAATAGACGTATATAATCATTCAGCCCGAAGCAGTGCAAGATATGAGCGTTATCGTAATTTTATGAATATGCAGGGTGAAGCTAATCTTATGGGCTTATATCAACAGCACAAATCCATCTGGGATAGTATTGCTTCCAAAAGAGTCGAGTCAGCGCAAAAATTAAATCACGACCACATATACGAGACTTTTGTCGCCAGTGCCGCAGCAGTCAATCAACACCCGGAGTTCTTTGTTCATCCATTTGAAGAAATATAGTATCTTGCCTTAGTTAAATGACTAGGGCTTTTTTGTCTTAAGTATACCTCTATGTTATAATCATTTTTGTTATGATTAAATAAGGGGGAATAATTTCATGAGGGATCTCAAAAATCTTCAATATTTTGAAGATCTGCTTCGCTTGTCCAATAATAGGCTTGTGGTACAAGCAAAAAATCAGGGACGTATTTTTGCTGCATATATGTGTGAAAATACACCTGAACCACTTCTAAATCTTGGTAATTGTTTTGGAGTAAGACTTACAGCTCCAAATACTGGTTCTACCGACATTGCAACCTACTATATGTCCAGCTTTATGTGTGAAGCTGCTCGAGCCCTGTTAGAGCGTTCTATAGAGGGAGGCTACAATTATGCCGACTGTCTGATTGCACCAGATGGCTGTACCATGATTAACCGCTGTGCAGAAAATATTGAGTTGCTTGGAACGATTAAGGGCAATGAACGTTTTTTCGTAGAGCATCATGAGACACCGCTAAAAGCTGACGATAATGGTGTTGATTTACTGGTACTTCAGTGCAAAAATCATATTCTTACACCTTTACATGAAAAATATGGTATCGATATTTCTGACACAGCAATCCGACATTCTGTTGGAATTCATAATCAGGTATGTGAACTGATTACAGCTATTGGTCAATATCGTAAGGAGCTCTTGCCACGTATAACAGGCTATGAGTTTGCCGTTATTACCATGGCAACCTATGTGTGTCCAAAGGATATGCTTATCGATAAGCTGCAGGAGACATTGGATGAACTTGCCACAAGGGAACCAGATTCAAAGCCTTATAGAGCAAGACTTTTAGTAACAGGCTCAGAGCTTGATGATATAGAATTTATCAGAATTATAGAAGAATGCGGTGCCTTGGTGTGTGCTGACAGATTCTGCTTTGGTTCTACTCCAGGGCGAGAGGTAATTGAACTTACCGATGATGAAGATGCACTTACTCAGGTATGCCGACACTACGTATATAAGTGTCAATGTCCTCGTCAGATGAATATGGAAAAAGTATACGGTCGTAAAGAAAACATCAACCGTCTGGCATTAGAATACAAAGCGGATGGTATCATCTACAATCAAATAAAGTTCTGCGATCCTTGGGCTTATGAAAGAGCCATGGGCACGGCAATGCTTAGAGATGACTTTGGTTTTCCAGTATTATCCCTGGAGCGACCTTACAATTCACACTCCTCTTTAGGACAGATTAGAACCAGAATTCAAGCCTTCATTGAAAGCATTGAAATCAAAAAAATACAGGAGGAGCATAATAATGACTGAACCTATGATTAATCCTGTCAATCGTCCAGGTGATAAAAATCTTGGAAAGCTTTTTAACGGTGGTAAAGTAATGAAACGTCGTGAATGGCGAGGCTTCAAGGATACCATGTATGATTTTTTTAGATGGCTCAAGATATGGGGCATACTAATAAATGTTTCCATGGGAAAGGGATTTGTAAAAGCCCTATTTCGTTATCGATGGTTGGCAAACTATCTTGCCGTACCTCATATGATTGATAAAAACACCTTGGGACAACGAGGTGAAACTCTTAGAATCACACGTACAGCTATAGACTTTGTAGTAAAAGAAATGGCGCAGATTGTTAAGGATAACAACAGAGCAGATATCAGATGTGGTAATGATAAAAAGCTTTCTAACCGCAGTGTTTTATGTGATGAGAACGGCATGACCGCATTCATGATGGGTTTCCCAACATTAAACAGCGCCCAGCGAGAAGTTGTAACATTGTTTTCCGCCAATCTTATCAACCAGAACTGCGCCACACATTATATAGATGTTGCCCAGCAATATGGTATACCTGGAGATGTCTGTCCCATGCCTGAGACTGAGCTTGGCATCTCCATAGAAGATGACTTTGCTGTATTTGGTAAATGTGCAGTACAGATAAACACAACCTGTGATGGTTCCATGATGGGCAATGGGCTTATAGCAAAAAGGTTAGAGCGGGAATATCACATTCCAACCTTCCAATTAGCAGCACCTATTCGTTTTAAAAATGATGATGTTCAGGCTTATGCTGCCGAAGATATAAAAAAAGCCATAGCATTTGTTGAAGAACATACAGGGGCCAAATGGGATTGGGATTATTATTTTGAATGTGCAAAAAGAGTAAATATCACCACTCGCAACCGATGGGAATGGCTGGATGTCAACAGCACTGATTATCCCCAGTTCGTAGGCTCAGTTTTTTGTCTGTATAATGACACCAACTATATGGGCAACTGCGGAAAGAGTGCTGTTTTCCCTACCATTGATGCCAAGATAATGCAGCTTGTAAAAAAGGGCTTAGAGAATAAAACCATGCTTGGGCAGCAATACCGTCACCGATGCCTGGTATGGGGTGTTCAATCTCATTATCTGTTTGATTTACTATACTGGATGATCAACTGTTGGGGAGTAGTACCTCTTTCTGATATGCTCTCCATGGTAATCGACAGAGAAATAGCCGAAGTTGATACCCCGGAAAACAGAGAACAAGCCTACTATGATATGGCATATCTTACTGAAAATATGATTATGCGCAACCATACTCATGGCGGTTACGAGGCACTATTGGACGAGATGTGGAAATACTGTGAGATGCTAGGGGCAGATATGATTATGCTCTGGGAGCACATAGCCTGCAAAGCACTTACCGGAATGCATGGTATTTTTGAAGAACAGGCAAGGGAACGCGGAATTCATCTGGTGTGGGTACAGCACGACCTTTGTGATCCAAGAATAGCCAACAGACAGTCAATCAGAGATCAGTTTAATCTTTACATGCGAACGGTAATGCGTGAAGAACCGTTAGACCCTAGTCTGGAAGTAATAGATGACAACAATATGTGGTAAAAGGAGGCACGATGAAAGCGCTATTAATAATATTACTGGTAATAGTAATACTGTTTGTACTACTGTTTACCATTTATATGTTCAATCTCGATATGAAGTTTATGACCTATGTTGTCGCACCTATACTTGAAAAACACTACGACAAAATAGACAGAAATCAATATCTATAAGAAAAAAGCAGTTCACCATTCATAAGTGAACTGCTTTTATTATAATTCAAAAATCAAGTTTTCCTGATCGATATCTACTATCCTGTCCCTTAGCATTACTATATCAGGGCGTTTTTTAAATCTGTTGATCCAGTCATACTGTCCCCACATATGCATTGGAAAAATATATTCTGCCTCAATATTTTTAATGAAATAATCCATTCCAAGATAATATCCTTCTTCACCCATTCTAGGATCAAGAATCACAAATGCAATATCTATGTGCTTATTTTCGATATGTCTGAGTTCTCGCTTATATTCTCTTCCATACTGCTCACCATACAGCTCGCCACGACCTTCGACGTTCCACCAGTTAAGATCTCCGGCGTGATATATCGTCAAACCATCAGTTTTAACAAAATAAGCCACTCCTGCATCATTTGATCTAAGTGTATCCACCACCATGTCGTCTATCTCATATTTTTTCCCAGCTATAACAAAATGTATACGGTTTTTGACGTCTAGAGAGATGCCATTTCTGCTAAGATAATTAAAACCTAAACGTATATCCTTGGACAATATGTATGTAATATCAGAACCATCCTTGGCCCATTTTAAGACTTCAAGAGTAAAATGATCCTTGTGACTGTGAGAAGCAAATATGTATAGCTTCTTGGAAGAATCAAGCTGTGGCAAACTGCCTCTAAACTCCACCATGTCATTTACAACACTCTTGTCAAAATAATCAAACAGCAAATATTTATTATCAAGTTCTACCAAAAAGCAGCTGTGCTGAATGTAATATACCTTAGTCATTATCTCATTCTACCTATTATTGCATTGGACTTGGCATAGATTTCTTTTCTGTCAAAACCAATATTAAACTCTCCATCCTCGTAGAGAATCTTTCCATTAACCATTGTCATCTTAACGTTTGATTTACTGCCAGAATATACTATATTTTTAACGATATTATTTTCAGGCTGCATGTTTGGCTGCATCATGTCAATCATGATAATATCTGCCTTCTTGCCAACCTCAAGCCTGTCACAGTCATCAAGCATCATGGCATGAGCACCACCTGCTGTGGCAGCATACAATACCTCTGTAGCAGGTATGCAGGCCGCATCCTTGTTCACTACCTTCGGAATGGTAGCAGTCATAATCATTTCCTTGAACATATCCAGGGCGTTGTTGGAAGCGGGACCATCTGTACCAATGGCAAGATTAATCCCTTCATCAAGATATCTTTTAATATCACAGAACCCAGATGCAAGCTTGGTATTAGAACCATAGTTGGTTACAGCTGTAAGACCACGCTTTTTAAATATACTGTAGTCATTATCACTCATCCATACACAGTGATATCCGCCACCACCATACTGGTACATTCCCAGACTGTCAGTAAGCTCTGTAGGAGTCTTCCCCCATCTTTCTATACATTCCCTAACTTCAAGCTCTGTCTCTGAATTGTGCATAAAAAGTGGGCTCTTTAACTTTTGCGCAAGAGCTGCAATTTCTTCCATAAGTTCCATGGATGTGGTGTACTCTGCGTGGAAGCCTACAATAAATGATGTAAGCTCAGACATCTCATTGACCTTGTGGTAATTTTCTTCCATGAGCTCCACTGTGCCACCAAAATTGTTAAGCCCTGACACCTGCACTGTCCTAAATCCAGTATCAGCAGATGCCTTGGCGTTCATTGGTGGGAAGAAATACATATCAAAATTGCTGGTGATACCACTGGTAAGATATTCCATAATACCCAGGATATTGAGCCAGTATACATCTTCCTCCGTAAGTTGGCCCTCTCTTGGGAAAATCTGGTTAAACAACCAATCCTGCAATGGCATATCATCTGCATAAGACCTAAGAAATGTCATAGCTGTATGAGTATGTGCATTCTTAAATCCAGGCATCAATATGTTGTTCTCACAGTCCTTTTGAACATCAAAATGAATATCTGTATCCTTGCCAGGTCCAATATAGGAAATAGTGTTACCCTCTACCCATAATTCCCCTGATACTATTTCAAAACTGTGATTGGAATTGGTTTTTAAAATTCTTGCATTGTAAAATCTTGTATTCATTAAAAAATATTCTCTTTCTTGAAATTCTTGATAGACTCAGATACCAATACTGTAAACTCAGCCGATACTCTCTTGCCTGTCTCAATAACCTCCTCCTCTGACAGCGGTGCTGAAGATATACCGGCAGCTAGGTTTGTGATACAAGAGATACAGCAAATCTTCATTCCCATGTGGTTAGCAGCCTGTGCTTCACAAGCTGTGGACATACCAACTGCATCTGCTCCCATTAATCTGCACATAGCAATCTCCGCTGGAGTCTCATAGTTTGGTCCTTTGAGCTGAAGATATACGCCCTCTTCTATGTTCATATCAAGAAAAGCTGCTGATTTTCTGATAATATGTTGTAAATCCTCATCATATACATGACTCATATCTGGAAATCTTACACCAAGCTCAGGAATATTTTCTCCAATAAGCGGTGAATCAATAAAGCATGATATGTGGTCTCTAATCATCATTAGAGTACCAGGCTTCATACCTCTTTTCACTCCACCAGAAGCATTTGTCAAAAACAACACCTTGGTTCCCATCATCTTCATGAGTCTGGTAGGCATAACAACATCCTGCATAGAATATCCCTCATAGTGATGTACTCTACCCTGCATACACACTACCTTGACATCACCAACTGTACCAAACACAAAACGCCCCTTGTGTCCTGGTGCAGTAGAAACTGGAAATCCGACTATATCTTTATAATCAATTATTGTTTCAACCTTAATAGCCCCACTATCTGCAAAATCTCCAAGACCTGATCCAAGCACTAATGCTACCTCAGGTTCAAATGGAATCTTGCCTTTGATAGAATCATAGGCTCTTACTAATTTATCATATACTTCACTCATATATTTCCTCCAAAATAAAAATAGGGTCAGCATTTGCTGACCCTATTTTAAACCAATGCAAATTACTGTGCAACTCTCTCCATTGCCTCTTCGTAATCCTTTGTTCCTCCCCATACATCGTTAGCGTAAGGGTTCTTGCCCATCTTGATAGAACGCTTGATGATAACTGAGATGCAGATAATGTTAGCAAATAAAGCACAGAACGCAACCACACCCTGAGCTGTTGGGTTAGCTGTAATGCCAAATGCTTCCATAGCCTGGTTAGCTGCAATTGTCTTGCCCTGACCTGAACTAAAGAGTTCAATAGCCTTGCTATACATATCAATAGCTGCCATTCCATCAGCACCTTCGTATAATGAAGGAAGAACTGAGAATGTCTTGCTGATTTGGAAGAGAGGTACTACCTGGGCAAACATACACCAAATTGCAAGTGTGTTAGCGCGGTTCTGAATCCATGCGCCCTTGTTCCAAAGAGCATTTGCAAATGTAGGAGCAAGGAGGAGTGCAAAACCACAATACCATGTATGTGTAGGTAAATTGTTATATGTATACTCAAAGTTCCAAAGATCATATGCAATAATAAATGCAACCGTCATGTCTGGCCAAAGCATATCGCTCTGATTCTTGTCCTTTGATGTGTAGAGATTAACAACACCTGTCATACAGAAGATATTAATAACACCTGCAGCAGCGTTGAGGATATTCCACCAACCACCGTAGATGAATACACCTTCGTTAGATGCCCACCAAGCACCAGAGAAGTCACCTGTTACAGCGTAAGCTGCCAGAGCAGACTCCATGTCGGATACAACTGCGATAAGAATATTAGCAGCTACGATGAACCATGGGAACCATGCGAACCACTTTTCCTTACCGATGCCCCACTTATACTTAATCATCATAAAGCCTACGCATCCGATATCTGCAGCGTAAAGCTTAAAGTAGTGGAACCATCCGTCCATGTACGCTACTGTTGGGTTGTTGGCACCACCAAAAGCACCAAGATGTGCAGCCACAAAGTAGACTGTTAAGATTGCAGGAATAACTACGAAACATAGTACTCCTCCGGCCTTTGTACGACGACCGATTTCGTTCATGATTATTAGGCCAGCAAATACAAGGAACCATCCAAATATCTGTGACATTGAATTAATCTGAAACAACATATTTTTTCCTCTCCTTATTTAATTATTTTTAGGGATACTCATTTCCCTCTTTATCGTTTCCAATATAGCACTGTTTTGTACAAGATACAATATAAAACATCACACTATCATGGATTTTTCATACTTTTTACACAAAAACTAATTGGCGTGAATAAAGTATCCATCTCTACCATTTTTCTTGGTTTGATACAACGCTGCGTCGGCTCTTGTATACAACTGTTCATATGTAATATATGCACTTGTGCTGTAATAGATGCCTATACTGCAGGATACATTGCACTCCTTGTGAGATATCTTCATAGTTCTAAGTTCTCTGTTGATATTATCAGCCACTTTCTCTGCCTGCTCAGGCGTAACATCTTTTAAAAACAGCATAAACTCGTCACCACCAATTCGTCCCGCAATTCCGTTGTCTGCGGCATTTGAACTAAGTATTGCTCCAAAGCCTGCCAATATCTCATCTCCCACCTTATGCCCATAGGTATCGTTGAATTTTTTAAAATAATCTACGTCTATAACCATGTATGCATAAGATATCGATCTGCTGTTTTTATTCTTCGCAATATACTCCATAACCTTCTTGCCCGCAGTACTCTTGTTGTAAAGCAAAGTAAGCTGATCAATGGCAGCCATGTTTTTCAGCTCATTTTTAACATCGTTTTGTCCTATTCTGTACTGAAACAGTACATAGTTAATGTACGAACACATAAATGCCGAAAACAAGCTACTGCAAAAATCTACGAAAAAAACTGATGCGTCCTTAAATACTGCCGAAGCTATAATATATATCAAAAATCCCATATTGGAAATTACAAGAGTATGATAAAAAGAGTATACAAATACAACAGAAAAGCCTATTGCAACAGGAGCAAAATACACTGCAGGCTGCTTCATTTCCACCGGCAAAATACTAACAGTACCTACAAAGAACATAACATATAATTGAAACATAGAAGCAGCAATATCGATTTCAAAGAAGCTCCTTAGCTTAAAACCATATCTGACAAGAACAAATATAAGCAAGACACACTGCACCTTAACGCAATGCTCATAGACATGAGATATATTCCAGTCAGCAAACAAAGTATATGATGCCAACAGATATATCCCCATAATAATGGTATATAATACATTAAGACTAATCAGCATATGTTGATTTTGTCTGGCAATACCCTCAGCATTATCAGCTATGTATGCCCTTGAGCGATATTCCATGCTGATAATCTTTTTAAAAACATTCATACCACTTACTGGCTTTGAATCTATTTTATTATCAGTTTTATTACTAAAGTTAAAGCTCATTCTCTCCCCCAGTTACAAATATCTATATAAATTTGTAAATAAAATGAACATAATAGATAAAATCATGTTATCATATTTGCTGTCAAAATACGTGAAAGGTTTATGTCCTATGCTATCTGAAGAAAAGAAATCACTAATTAAACATAAAGCAACACATAATCTGAACCGAACACTTACTGTAATAAGATGGACTATTTTTGCATCTATAACAGGTGGTGCTGTAGGATTATTCTCCACAGCCTTTGGCCTTGCCATGAACTGGGCTACCTCCACAAGATTGTCTCATCCCTGGTTATTATGTTTTTTACCTGTAGGTGCTTTGATAATTATTCCTCTCTACAAGCTGGTATTAAGAGCAAAGGATGGAGGAACCAACGTAGTATTATCAGCCATCCATTCAGGTGTGCGCCTTCCGTTTAGAATGGCGCCACTTATTTTTGTATCGACTGTATTAACTCACCTGGTAGGTGGTTCTGCTGGAAGAGAAGGAGCCGCCCTTCAGATGGGTGGTGCCATTGGTAATGGTATTGGCCGATTATTCAGGTTTTCCGAAACTGACAAAAAAACAATGATTATGGTTGGCATGAGTGCAGCTTTTTCTGCTCTCTTTGGAACACCTATGGCTGCTGCAATATTTTCCATGGAAGTTGTATCAGTCGGAATAATGCACTATGCGGCCTTGGTTCCATGTGTAATATCTTCATTAATAGCTCGATATATTGCATCATATTTTGGCCTTAGCCCAATGCATTTTGTAATTGACAGCATCCCAAAATTTAACATCAGCACTGCTCTTCTTATCTCAGTATTTGCAATATGCTGTGGGCTTATCTCCATTATATTTTGCATGTGCCTGCACATATTTGAGGATAAATACAGCAAAAAAATAAGCAATCCCTATCTAAGGGCCCTAATCGGTGGCACCAGTGTGCTTTTGCTAACCATTATTGTAGGTGATCAAACCTACAACGGAACAGGTGCTGCTGTTATTGATTCATGCTTTACTGGCGCAAGAATTAGCCTTGGCGTATTTTTGGTAAAAATAATATTCACCACCCTTACTCTGTCTTCTGGCTATAAAGGTGGTGAAATCGTTCCAACTTTGTTTATCGGCGCAACATTTGGGGCTGCCTTTGGCCAACTGATAGGCTTTTCTCCAGTGCTTTGTGCAGCTGTTGGAATGGGCGCTCTGTTCTGTGGCGTTACCAACTGCCCCATATCTTCTCTTCTAATATGTTTTGAGATATTCGGCTATGATGCCATGCCATACTTTTTATTGTCTGTAGCCTTTTCATACTGGGTATCCGGATACTATGGCTTATACAAATCTCAAAAAATCGTTTACTCAAAATACAAGAGTAACTACATTGACAAGACCGTACAGTAAAGCTAAGCCTCTTCCACGAAGTAGATTCTTGCACCAAAATCTGGGAAGTATCTTACATCCTGGGAATAACCGGTTCCAACGTAGGACTGGGCGAGCTTT
The DNA here is from genome assembly GCA_021442555.1 of Pseudobutyrivibrio sp. GTDB lineage: Bacteria > Bacillota > Clostridia > Lachnospirales > Lachnospiraceae > Pseudobutyrivibrio. The sequence continues at coordinate 15,811 of JABUSV010000136.1, forward strand.
ACTCCACAACTCATAAGTGAATCACCATACGCATAACAGTCTTCCACTTCTCCGTCCATCTTGACAAACTGTGCTATTAGATTGTGTGCAACGGAATCCTGTTTAATGTGTATTGGTGCAACAGTATTAATTAAATCTCCAAAGTTCTTTACATTATATTTAAGAGTCCTGCCTGTGAAATGATATTTCTTATCAGCATTAAGGCCTGCTGTTTTCAGACACATATACATCTCTCCTGGCTTAACTTCACGCTGTATTACCATGGATATTGCACAAGACTGATCCCTAGCAGCAATAGTCCACTGCACCACGTTACCATCTCTCAATCTGTAAAAGTCGCCATACTGCAAGGTCTTTCTGTATTTTTTGTATATTACAATCTGATTCTTTATCTCTTCTATCTCTTCTTTTTTAGAGTCACACAAATTGCACTCATATCCTAGATTTCCAAAGGCAGCAACAGCAAATCTGCTTTCAAGTGGAGTAACTCTTAGAGTCTGATGGTTAGGAACACTAGCTACATGAGATGTATAACAGCTCTGTGGATATCCAAAGGAATATCCCTGCTGAATTGTGATTCTTGAGATAGCATCTGTATTGTCTGAACCCCAAATCTGTGGATAATAGCAAAGCACCCCAAGGTCAAATCGATTGCCACCTGATGCACAGCCCTCAAATAATATCTTTGGAAATCTCTCTGTAAGTGTCTTAACCATACGATAGAATCCCATAATATATCTGTGGCCAACCTCCTGCTGCTGTTCTATCTCAAGGTATGGTGAGTAATAATCGCTAAATATACGATTCATATCCCACTTTACGTAGGCTATATTTGCACTGTTAAGCACAGAGCTTATTTTTTCAATCATGTAATCCACAACCTCAGGATTGCATAAATCAAGGATTCTCTGATTGCGGCCTTCTGAATGATCTACCCCAGGAATAGCAATTGCCCAATCGGGATGAGCACGGTAAAGGTCCGAGTCTACATTAATCATCTCTGGCTCAATCCATATACCAAAATCCAATCCAAGATTATTTATCTTGTCGCAAAGTCCCTTTAGTCCATTTGGAAGCTTTTTAACATTTACATCCCAATCGCCCAGGGACGTTTTATCATCATTACGTTTTCCAAACCAGCCATCATCCATAACAAAAAGTTCGATTCCAACATCTTTTCCAGCCTTTGCCAGTTTGACCAGTTTGCTCTCATCTATATCAAAATACGCAGCCTCCCAGCTGTTCAGTAATATTGGTCTTTCTTTATACTTCCACTCACCTCTTGTAATATGTTCTCTTACAAAATGATGCATATTAAGAGACATCTGGCTGTAGCCATTTGAAGAAAATGTCATAACCGCCTCTGGCGCTTCCAACTCCTGACCCACTTCCAGTGTATATGCAAAATTGGCAGGATTGATACCTGAAACTACTCTGGTCTTGTCATAAGGAGATACCTCAACTGCCTCATAGTGATTTCCACTGTAGATAAGGTTAAATCCATAGACTTCTCCATTGTTTTCATCTGCATGAGGTTCTGCCATCATAAAAAAGGGATTTGCACGGCTTGATGATGAACCAGTAAAGGAAGATATGGAAAGCTTTCCTGCAGACACTACAGTATCTCTCTTGTTCATCTCCTTGGTCCATGCACCTGTAAATGTAGATACTTTATATCCAATCCGATCAAAATCAATGAGCATTGATAGTAATCTCTCAATTCGAACTCTGTCTTCAGATGTATTGATAAATCTGGCACTTCTTGTAATGACATCAACCTTTGCAAACACATAGTAATGAAGCTCTAAAGTAAATCCATAGTTTTTATCCTTCATTACAATGACAAGATGCTCAACCTCTCCGCTTTCATCGTAGCTTCCTGGCAAGGTATTAAACTCATCTTTGCCCTTGCTGATATCAAAGGAATCAAAAACAAAATCTGTAGATGTGCTTCCATTTTTGCCATATATCAGTTCTACCATAGGTTCACGTGTGTCGCCCTTACCGTATGAGCTCATCTCAAGAGCCACATCCTCAAGAGTGAATTCACCATGGTCATTGGTATAAGCTATTGTATTTCCATGAGCAAAAGCCTTTTTCTCCATCAGAGTAGCAGGATCATCAATAGTTATTTTATTGCCGTAATACATATGCTCCAGCTGTCCTGTTGCTGTGACTCTAAAGGCGTATGTGGTATTGTCGGTTGAAAGAATAAATGCCTTGTCGTTCTCTCTTATCATATATTATCTCTCCTCTAAATATGGCGACAGCTCTCCTGATAACAGGAGAGCTATTCCCTTAATTATTCTTGTTGACAGCCAGATCTCTATTGATTTCCTCCAGCTTCTCATCTGTAAGTATATAATGTTTTTTGTAAATAATATAGCCAATAATCAATACAATTATTGGGAGAATTGTCATACTGCCTCTAAGTCCCAGCCTCTGATTTGAAGTAAGCTCTAAAAGTGTCTCTGTATCATCCTTTTGAATATGTGTTAAGGTAAGAACAACAGATGCCACAAGTGCTGAAACTCCAGATGCAAGCTTTACTACAAATGTCTGCATAGAAAAGATAACAGACTCATCTCTTCTGCCATTCTTCAATTCGCCATAATCTACTGTGTTAGCCAAAAAGATAGTAAGTACAACATTGAGCATACCAATAGCAGACATAATAAGGAATGCAGGTATAAGCAGGAAGATGACATTACTTGTTCCACTGGCTGAAATAATAAGAATAATAGCATATCCAGCCATCGCCATTACAAAACTTGTAGAAAAGATTGACATTGTATTCATAAGTTTTCTAAGAAGTGGGAACATAATCATCATTGCTAAAATCTGAAATGCACCACCGCAGGTATTAAACAATGTATAATCTGCCTGCCAGCTTTCTGGCGAAAAATCATACTTAAAGAAATAGATTACAAGGTTCTGAGTAATATATAGTGCCGAGTTGATCATAACGATAGCAATAACCATAGTCATGGCCTGGTCATTCTTTAACAGAGCCAAAAACATATCTTTAACTGATACTGACTCCATCTCAACAGTTGATTTTTCCTTAACAATCGCACATGTAACAGTGATAAATATAATAAATAGTAAAGCAATTATTGCTGCGAAATACTTGAAACCAACACGTTCATCCTGTGGACCTGCACCAAACATGTTTCCTAATGCAGCAACAGCCATAACAGTAACTATTGAAATCAATGCAGAGCCAACACCTGCACAGCTACGAGCAAGGGCAGAAAGACCTTCTCTTTCCTTACCTGATTCTGTAAAGGCTGGAATCATTGACCAATACGGAATATCCATCATGGTGTAGGTAACACCCCAAAGAATATATGTAACTGCTGCATAAGTCACAAGACCATCACCCTTTAATGAAGGTGGGGCAGCAAACATCAAATACAATACGATTGCGTTAAGTACTGTACCTATCATAAGCCATGGTCTGAACTTACCCCATTTGGTCTTGGTCTTGGCTACAAGCACTCCCATAATAGGGTCATTAAAGGCATCAAATATTCGTGCAGCCATAAGAATGATACCCATTGCCATGGCATTTACACCTAAAATATCCTGATAATAATACAGAATCCATGACGCTGAAAGCATATAGACCATATCCTTTCCAACAGCGCCGATACCATAGGCGAATTTCTCGCTTTCAGTTAGTTTTCTTTTTGTTTCCATTGTTTCTCCCCTTTATTTCTTATTCTTCAATCCCATGGCAAGCTCAACAACCTTATAAGCCCCGTCGTACATGCCTATAGATTTATTGACCTTGATATTTTCACACATATCCTCCAGAAGCTTGTCATCGTTCATGAAAAGATCAATCATCTGTAGAGTATGTGGAATATCACGACATTCCAGTGTTCCGTCTCCTATTTCAGCGGCATGAATTGCTCCCCACATTTCGTGCTTACCTACTCTCTTGATAAACAGCTTTGGAATAGGATAAAATGCCAGTTCTGAAGGCTTTGTAACAAGCACGTCAGCAGATCTCATAAGAAGATTGGTACAGTATACTGCCTCAAATATATTCTCATGATAGAATGCATGAATACCTGTAACAGTGCCTTTTATCGCAGCTTCTGCAAAAACTGTTGTATCGTCAAACTGATTGAAATGCTCTATTGCTACATCCTTCATCTCTGGGATTTCATCAAGCAAATCATCCCATACATTTTTGTAGTCACCTACATTAACATACAGCATAGCCTTCTCTTCTCTAATCTGAGGAAGAAGATATTTGATAATAGCAGCAAATATTTCCTTTTGAGCTCCTGCACCACCAATAGTAAGAAGAAATCTCATTGGCTTTCCTTCGCGCTTTCTTGCCACTCTTGCATCGCAATCTGCCTCAAGATTAACCACAAGCTCATGGTCAATGTAATGTCCTGTATATACCAGATCAGATGCTGGCATTGGATTACATACTGGATCCTTGGCATTTTCCTTCATAGAGGATTTGTTCATACCGTTGCAAATACGATATCCCATATATGCATTACGGCACTGTATTGTATGAACTGCGCCCTGTGCATAGTGAAGTGCCATTGGCCAGTTGTCAGGAATTGCATTAACTACATTTTCCATTCCTGCATGAATAGCAGCCTGGGCTGGCCATACATGGGTTCCTATTACTGGAATATCTTTTGGAACATTTTTGTAAACTGGTGCCATAAGCTCAGCATTCTTCTGATCTGAAGAATTGTAGGTTAACGCTCTGAAACCTTCATAATTAACAGGCTCCCACACAAGCTTATTAAACAGCGCATTTTTTGAAAGTCTTGAACCTAATGAATACAGCTCATTCTGCGCTGAAATAACCTTGGTACAAGTTGTCTGTGGATATCCATTAAGATCCATCCAGTATGGTGTATATCCCATTGCTTTTGCACAGGATGCCATGGCCATTGATATACGGTAATGTCCAAATCCCATACGAATATTTCCTACAATAATACCCTTATCAGTATCCCACTGTTCTTGGCAATATCCATCCTTTAACAAAACATCTACAACACCTAAAGAATCACCGATATGCTGATTTTTCTCGAGTACGATATTATAGTCAACATTGGAATCATCACCGTACTTTTTCATATTCTTGGCTTTGGTCTTACAAGCCTTCTTATACGCCTTGTCAGATATTACATTGCCAAAAATCACTTTTGCTCTATCTTGCATACTACTACACTCCTTATTTACTCAGGCTCTCTACTGAAAAACAAATTGCCATAGGCTTCATGTCACCACATTTGATAATCAGCCTGCCATCTCCGTCTTCGCCCTTTGATTTGATATATACTCCCGTCGCACCGCCTCTGAAGGCTGAGGTGCTTGGCCCTATCAGTTCTATTGGCCCCTCAACCTCAAACTGTACTGGCTCATTATAGAAAAATAACTGATTGTCATAATCGTCACATGCCAAAAGTCTGACCTGCGCCACATCATATGAATGCAGCTCTGTCAAAAGCGTCTGACTTACTATAGGTCTTATATGAACCTCTGTCATTGCAGACTTGGTAACTTCCTTGACAACTTCGTTATTTTTTATAGCTTCAAATCTATATACCTTGGCTTCCCCACCCCAGTCTCCTACATATTTGTTATAAAGAGGAACTGCACTCTTTGGATCCATGTGATATATAAATACAAGCTGTAATGCTATAGCCGCTAATCTTGGTGTCATCTTCATTCCCTTGCAGGCAACGATATTCATCATTTCCTTTACAAGCGCAGCCTGCCTAGGCTTGAAGTTCTCACCCTCAAGTATTGCATCACCGATAAAATCGTCGATTAATATTGGCCCATGCTTTAAATGTTTGTAACTACTGTCTTCTGGAATGTATTCCTTAATCAGCTTGTCATTTTTATACATCCTGACCTGATCAGCATTACTGATAATATATGTGTCGCCTCTGTTGCATGCCGGATGCTCACCTATATCAAAAGTCGAGCTTATCTCAAGCACTGGTTCCATATCACCCTGCGCAGCATACACATATGCAGCAAGCTTAGGATTTCTAAACATATCCATCACTCCGTGATAACATATGCGGTCTCCAGCTCCAAAGTCTTTGTGTGTGTTGTAATCAAACATACACCAGCCAAAGGAACCTGCTATGTCACTTTGTGCTGCCACTGAATCCAAAACCTTGGCATGTCTCATTGCATGCTCTCTTCTATGCTCTTCACAGTCAAAAAGCTTCGTTGGAAACATATGACCATTATATTCTGATATAAGATATGGCTTGTTAATGTCAGAGGTTATCTTTTTCTTAGGCTGACATCCCTCATTGTCTCCACTGTGAATAAAGTCATTATATGTATATACATCCTCGAAAAGATTACTGTTTGCTATGCATCTGACGCCTCCGGTTGGACGTGTTGGGTCATATTTATGTGCTACCTCATTGGTTCTGATGTAAAAATCATCATCATCTTTTGATTCATTGATTCTTACACCCCAAAGTATGATTGATGGATGGTTGCGATACTGACATACCATATCCTTGGTATTTGCAACAGCAATATCCTTCCACTCATCCCCTCCGATGTATTGCCATCCCGGAATCTCAGTAAATACCAAAAGTCCTGTTCTGTCACATTCATCTATAAAATACTGAGACTGAGGATAGTGCGAGGTTCTTACTGCATTAACACAAAGCTCATCCTTGAGAATCTTGGCATCATATCTTTGCATGGATTCTGGCATGGCATAACCCACATATGGATACGACTGGTGACGATTAAGACCTCTTATTTTAAGCTTGCGACCATTAAGATAATAGCCGTCCTGCAAAAACTCACTTCTTCTAAAACCCACCGTAGTCTCATTGGAATCTACAAGCTCATCATCTAAATACAGGTCTGTTTTAACTACATATACTCTTGGATTTACTACATCCCAAAGCTGTACACTCAAAGGAGCTGAGGTAATCCTAAGAAGCTGGGTGTTGTCTATCGCTTCAAGACCACCTACCGGTTGGGACAATAACAGCTCCTGATCCAGATATTGTTTGATGAAGACTCTTTCCTCTACGGCTGCCTCGAATACTTCATTAGACAAATAACAGTCAGTCTTAAGGATAGCCTGAGCATTAATCTGCTTAATCTGAGAAGCAGTCTTGTTTCTTGTAGAAATCTTCTCAAGCAATGAAGGTTTGCAAAAAACATCTGCTATATTTAGTCTGTTTTTTACTTCAAAATATACATCTCTGTATATTCCTCCAAAGGTCATATAGTCTATAACAAAACCAAAAGGAGGCTGATTAATATCTTCGTTTGTATCTACACGAACAGTTATCAGATTATCCTGACCATATACAAGAACTTCACTTACATCTGTTCTGATAGCTGTATAGCCACAGGTATGATGCTTTACATGATTACCATTGACATAAATATCACTCTCATGTCCTATAGCTTCAAACACCAGTTCAACCACCATACCTTCCCATTGTTTAGGTACAAACAGGCTCTTCTGGTAACAGCATTCCATTTGGTATACATGCTCATCAAAATACGAATAAGGCGTTTCTTTTACTGTATGTGGTATGTCTACTATGGAACATCCAAGCAAAACCTGTTCTTTTACCATAGACATATCGAAATGTTCAATAAATCGCCACTTGCGATTGCAATAAATGCGTTGTGCCATAAAACTCCTACGCTATAATTCCGTCAACTAATATATTTACAAGCGATTTAAACGCTTCTGGATAAGGTATTTTTTTCTTTTCCAATACATCGCTCATAATAAGTCGTTCTACTGCAGACTCATAGGTAATCTGAAAGATATCAAAATCTACATTTTTGATGGAACCTTCCTCGGTACCCTTGGCCAGCAACTCTCTGGTCTTCTCCCATCCGCTTTCCAAACGATGAGCTAACAGCTTATATGCCTTAGGATACTTATCCTTGAACTGATACAAGGTCTCAAAATCAAAGTTCGCATATCCATCTGGAAGCACGCCTAAGATTCCTCTAATCTTTTCTATTGTATTTAGCGAATCATTGTAATATATGGCATCTTCCGCTTCCTTAATCTTGTCAAACGCATAATCCACCATGTCACATAGAAGCTGATTTTTATCATCAAATACTGTGTAGATAGTCTTCTTACTCATAGAGAGCTCAGCTGCCAAATCATCCATGGTAAACTTGAGTCCTCTGGTCTTAAAAACATTTAATGCCCCTTCAAGAATTCTTTCTCTCATAATTAAATTACTCCATATCTAAAGAAACTTTTGCATAGTTCTTCCGTTTCCTAAATCATAACACGATATGGAAACTGAATCAATAAAAAATAGTTTACAAAAGCCGCCGGTTTTCTTATAACAATATGCACAACACATAATAAGAAACTTGTCCAATTATAATGCGTTTCCAATAAACCTGCTTGGTTTTATGCATTTTTAACAATTTCTTAACATATTTTTTGTTGACATCTCATATACAAGGGGTGTAATATAGGCACCGTAGAGAAAAAAGAAGATAAAAGATTTTAGGAGGAACAAGATATGTTCGAAGAAACAACATTAGCAATGTATTCAATTTACGCAGATTATGAAAAGTATTGTAAGGGTGTTAGAGCTCACGGTGAGGAGCCTGTATCATTCTTCAAGTATGCATTTGGCCAATTCTAAAAAATACTTATATATGAAAGGCCCCAGCTTTTTAGCTGGGGCCTTTTTGTTTTATAAATCATCAATATCACGGAGCATCATTCGATCCATGCGCTTGGCTCTGTTAATAATAATTGAAATAATTATAGAACATATTATATATGCTGCAATCCATGCTGCCACTGTGATTATACAATAGATAAACCAATCCTTTTCATAGTCAAAGGCATCTACTTCCAGGATGTAGGCCGCTTCCTGCAGAATATATTTTTCATCATCACTCAGAACCTGTATCCATAAACGATGTTGTCCATATGCCAGCTTGTCTACTACAAGCTCCTGCTGCAGGTTGAATATCTTATCCTGGCCATTAAGACGTTCAACAAAAAACTTAAATTTAACCTCGTTGTTGTTAAAATTAATAACAGAAGGTGTAAACACAAGATTACCAGCACCAGCTGGCACCCTGTATATTCCATCTTCATCAAGATTTATCTCACCCTTGTCTGTTTTAACTCCCACGAGACCTAGCTTGTAATAATTTATATTGTTTTCTTCATCCTTTTGATTGGTCGAATAGGAAATGACACCTGTACTGGTACAAAGCATAAGTCTAGAACCGTCCACTATATTCCATGAATAAGGAGTTAAATCAGAATCCACGCCCTCATCCGGTCCATAGAGCACAGCTTCCTTCACATCGTCTGAATCCAACTCAGCAACAGATATTTTATACAATCCTTCTGGTCCTGTTATATATGCATTATCTTTGTATATTACAAGATCATAGTTATTACAATACTCAAAGCTGCTAACAGGCTCTATGTCACCCTCATAGTATTTACACAAACCCGCACCAGTAACAAGATAATAGCCACTGCCATGTGGAACTATCTTGGATACCTTATCAGATGTCAATCCATCAGCAGTTGTGTAATGCGCCTGAATCTTTTTATTCTTTACTACATACAATCCATTATCATCTGTTCCAACATAGAGCTTTCCCGTCTGGTCACGTTCTATGCATAATATACTTGAAGCCTTAAGACCACCACCTTCACCTAAAACGCTGCTTACCGAATAGTCAGTACCCATTGTTTTGTTATTAGAAAAGAATATAATAGTGCCATTGTCAGCACCAACAACAAGGGATTTGTCATATGTTTCCAAAACACAGTTGATAGACGATGTTCCCGTCCCACTATCTGTACTAAAAGTATGAAAATCTTTGTCAGTCTCGAACTCTACCAATCCGCTGCCATGTGTAGCAAACCATAGATTGTTAAAGGTATCTCGATATATATCTGTAACCTTTACTCCATTAAGTCTTTTTGAAATCGCATTCGATACCTGAGTGTTCGAATCCTTATCAACTATAACAAGACCTGTATCCGTTCCAATGTAATATCGTCCCTGTTCAACAAGGATTGCATTGGCACATCTTTCATCTATACCTGCAGCTGCAAGAACATCAACAAACTTATTTTCTGCAAGTTCACATACTCCATTTACGGAAGATGATACCCATATATTTCCCTGATAATCCTCATGAATATCTGTAAGCTCTGCGAAATCATCAATCTGTCTGGTGGTATAACTGCCAGATTCAGATAATATACCAAAAGAATCCTGGCTGATGAAAGTCAAGCAGCCACTTTTTTCACACTTTATTCTAACAACAGCTTCGCTAGAGCCATTGTTATATTTTTCTTCTCTGGCAAGCTTATTATCCTTGAAGCTGATTCTTATGATATCTCCATTATCACAGCCTGCATATATCTCATCAGACTTTACCTTAAGACATGTAAAACTGATATTGTCTTTTCTAGGTTCAACAAAGGCTATTTCTCCTTCATTGTTGCATGCAACAACTCTGCCATTTTTGATTCCAACAAAACAACCATCCAAGACTTCAACGTCTGTCATTCCAGCAGTGGTATCTGTGTAAAATGATGCATTACCGTCTGATGTAACTTTGTAGACAGACTCTCCAATACATGCAAAAATAGTACCATCACTTCCTTGCATGATATCTGTAACTGGTGAGTCAGTAAAATCCGACTCTGAATCCATATAAACAATCATATCCGAGGAAAAAAGCGCTATTCCTCTATCCGCGGTACCAATCCATAGTCTGTCACTGTCATCAACAAAAAGGGCTGTAACCTCAGTGATGCCAGTCTCTTCATATTTTTTGAATGAATTGCCATCATATCGTACAAGCCCCTGCGGACCACCTATCCAGATATATCCATCAGATGTCTCTTCCAAACAGCAAGCCACCATATTACTGTATCCATTGTTCTTATCATGACTGACTGGCTTATAATTCTTGGCATCGTTTGAAATATTTTCAGAAGCATACTCCTGTACATCTGTCACTACTGGTACTCTGTCAAGATTGTACTTAACTGGCATAGTGTCATTAGTAACCCAATAATTATTGGTCCCAAATACTCCGATTCCTGATAAAACCAGAACAAATGACAGTACAAATGCTGCTGTAAAGCCTCTTGTCTTAAGTTTGCGGCTCTTTTTTACCATAATATATATGGTAATGTATGCCATAAGTACACATAAAGTCTTATCAATAAGACCAAAAAACAACTCCGTTATAAAGGAAGAAGCAATATCTCCTATCTCAAACTTTTCTGATAATAATAGTATCAGATTCTGCTGCCATCCATTGATAGCATACTCTTTTGTTATCAGCTTAGCTGGCATGGACAAAACAGAATATACAAGCGCGGCAAAAATACCAAGGGGCATAAACATTCTGCCAGAAGCTGTTATAGTCTTGTTTTTAACCAACAAACCTAAAACGAGAGCTGTAAGGGCCGTAGCCACGGTATACCACATGCTTACAGAATCTATAAAAATCATGATAAACCCAGGAATCACCGCCACAACAGCAGCAATCAATGGCCCCCCGGCCATGGCCGCTATAAATGTTCCCGCAAAATCCAATAATACAGGCAGTTCCCAAAAGAATGCACCTAATCTGCCAAGTATATTTAATACAATACACAAGATTAGTATAAGGGCAGTCTGTCTGTTTATTTTTAGCTTATTAATTACTCTTTCCATTAAACAATTTACTACTCAAAAATATTATCTAACCAGTCAAATGCCATCTCAACCCACAGATGGATCGATGGATCCCCGTGTTCATCTATTCTCAGATTATTACGAGTGTTGACGTAGATCTGGCATACGTCAGCGTTCTTAGGAATATCCATTCCATTAATAGGTTCAGGAAGCTCCATATCATTTGCATGCATGTATCTTAGCGCCTCAAAGAACTGATCCATGGTATATAACCCAAACAAAGGATCATTAGCCCATTCCTCTGTTGCAGTTGACATGCCATGACGCCCGTGATCAAACAGATGCATTTCAACTGGCACATGGTTCTTCTTCAGACTCTCAGCAAACATCTTGGTATTGTCCACTGGAACAGCCTGATCTGTCTCGCAATGCCATATAAATACAGGTGGTGTGTCTGGCTTAACCTGTTTTTCCAAAGACATATACTCCAATTCATCTTCGGAAGCATCTACTCCGCACAATGCCACCTTTGAATATTCGTGAGTATATTCTCCCATGGTTATAACAGGATATGACAAAATAACAGCATCTGGTCTGTTGCTGATACCAGCATATTTACCCTTTTCTACCAATGCAGGTTCATCAAAATGCACTGCAATGCTTCCAACCAAATGTCCTCCAGCCGAAAATCCCATTACTGCCACCTGATTAACATCTATCTTAAATTCATCGCATTTACTTCTGACAAAACAAATCGCACGACTAAGATCCTTTAAAGGCTGCATCTTCAGTGGTGTACGTCTGAGATAATCTGTTGTATAGCTTAAAACAAAAACATTATATCCATATCCAAATACTTCTTTTGCAACCAATTCCCCTTCTGAAGCCGAACAGTAACAATATGCACCACCCGGAGCAATAATCATTGCAGGATGAATCTCATCATCATCGTCATGAATATACGACATAATGTTGGGACGAAATGTCTCTAAAACGGGATAGTTATACTCTGCCTCATCCCAGATGAGATGTTTCTTCATTTTCATAACCTATTCTCCAATCTTCTCCTAAGCCATTGTAACTATGACGTGTAAGTACGCTGTATTACACATCTGATGTCTCTAAAATACGCATAAAACGCTATTAAATATAATACCCCCAAAAGAAAAATGATTCAAGGAAAAAAGAAAAGCCCTCTTCTGTGAAGAGGACCTTCCTTTTTGAATTGTTATTGAGTAATTATGAAGGTTGCTTGCCAATATATGCAAGAATACCACCAT
>JABUSV010000146.1 GCA_021442555.1 Pseudobutyrivibrio sp.
CACAAGGTATTTTTAACATCATATAGTGTTTTTTGTAAACAATGACCACAAGTATTAGTAGTAGATTGTCTAATGTGACATTCTTAAAAAATACTATAAATTAACTGAAAACATAAAAAGGGACTTAGAAAAATCTAAGTCCCTTTAGAAAAACTAATCCATTCTATTTATTCTTCTTGATTTCCTCAAGTTCGTCGAATACTACATCGTTAAGAACCTTGATGTATGTTCCCTTCATACCAGAAGAACGTGATTCAATAACACCGGCGGATTCAAATTTACGAAGAGCATTAACAATAACTGATCTTGTTATACCTACTCTATCGGCAATCTTACTTGCTACCAATACCCCTTCGTTGCCATCCAGTTCTTCGAAAATATGAATTATAGCTTCCAACTCAGAGTATGAAAGTGTGCTGATTGCACTCTTGACAACCTGAAGCTTACGATTCTCTTCGGCACTCTCTTCATTTACAGATCTCATCATCTCAAGACCTACAACTGTTGTCCCATATTCAGTAAGAATAATGTCATCAATATCATACTGTCTGTCAAAGCGATATACAAACAGTGTGCCCAATCTTTCACCAGCAATATCAATTGGTGAAATAATTGCGGAATACTTGCCAATATCAGACTTTTCAAATCCAAGTGTCATAAGATTTACATTTTCTTTTGTAGAAAGAATAGCCAGTAATCTCTCATTAAGCATAGGATCGATAAATCCGCCTACCTCGTCTATGATAAGTTCACTGATGTCAGCAGTACCTGCAGCATGACTAATACCAAGTACTTTTCCTTTTTTTGAAATAACAAGAACTGAAGAATCCAGTATCTCTGTCAATACCTGACAAATATCGTTAAACACAACCTTAGATGAATTATTATTATGTAAAAGTTTACCGATTTTTCTAGTTTTATCCAATAATTGAACGCTCATCTCTACCTCCTAAAGTGCGTTACCGGAAATATGATTGAATAATATCATCTTTTGATGCAATTTGCAATAAAATTCTGAAAATATAACATTTTGTCCACATATAACTCACAAGACAAAGCTTTTATTCCTTCTTTTCTTCTACAAATCTGCACTCTTCATTTGCACAGCAGAGCTTATTGCCCTTTTCAACCATGTAGCTTCCACACTTCGAGCATTTTTTATCAGTAGGTTTTGACCAACTGATAAAATCACAATCAGGGTGATTTTCACATCCAAAGAACTTACGTCCCTTCTGAGACTTTCTAATAACAATATTTGCGCCACATTTTGGACACGAAACACCTATTTTTTCAAGATAAGGCTTGGTGTTACGGCACTCTGGAAATCCTGGACAGGCCAGGAATTTACCATGTGGTCCATATTTGATAACCATGTTTCTTCCGCATTCTTCGCAGACAATATCAGTTACCTCATCATGAATCTCTATCTTATCAAGTTCCTGCTGAGCAATTTTTACCGCATCCTCTAAATCTGGATAGAAATTGCTTACTACTGATTTCCAGTCTACAGTTCCAACCTCTACTCCATCAAGAAGACTCTCCAGGTTGGCAGTAAATCTGTCATCAATAATACTTGGGAAGGATTCAACCATAATATCATTTACGACCTCACCGAGCTCAGTGGTAAATATATTGCGTCCTTCTTTTGTGATATATCTTCTCTTAATCAAAGTCGTGATGGTTGGTGAGTATGTACTTGGTCTTCCGATACCAAGCTCCTCTAATGTTTTAACCAAAGATGCTTCTGTAAAGTGAGGTGCACTCTGGGTAAAATGCTGCTTTTCATCAAAGCTGTTAAATGTAAGCTCTGTATTCTCCTCAATTGCCGCTATACTGTGATTCTTAGTTTCTTCATCGTCATCACTTGAAACATATATCATCATAAAGCCGTCGAAGCTAAGTTTTGAATCAGCCGTGGTAAACACGTGGTCCTTAGCCTTAATAGATACACTGGTTGTCTCATATATAGCAGATGCCATCTGACTTGCAACAAATCTCTTCCAGATAAGCTGATATAGTCTGAACTGATCCTTAGTCAAAGATTCTTTTATCTCAGATGGTACCAGATTAACATCAGCTGGACGTATTGCCTCATGAGCATCCTGCACTTTTCCGCTGGATTTTGAACTGGCGTTAGAAGACAACTGTAAATATTTATCACCATAGTTTTCACTGATAAATGTTCCCACAGTCTTGAGAGCTTCATCGGATACACGTACAGAATCAGTTCTCAGATAGGTGATAAGACCAATTGTACCGTGCCCCTTAACTGTCACGCCTTCATACAACTGCTGTGCAACACTCATTGTTTTTTGAATGGAAAAATTTAAAGCCTTTGAAGCCTCTTGCTGCATTGTACTTGTAGTAAAAGGAAGTGGATGCTTCTTCTCTCTTGTTCCTCTTTTTATAGAAGAAACTGTATATTTAGCGCCTTTTAAGGACTTAATAATCTCATCCAAACCAGCCTTATCGCTGATTTCCTTTTTACCAGATGTATCTCCATGATAATGTGCTACTATTGGCTTCTTTGACACTTTTGAATCCAACAGTACATCAAGAGTATAGTATTCCTGAGGAATAAAGTTTTCGATTTCTCTTTCTCTGTCACATATAATTCTAAGAGCAACAGACTGTACTCGTCCCGCTGACAAGCCTCTTTTAACCTTGGCCCAAAGCAGAGGCGAAATCTCATATCCAACCATTCTGTCAAGCATACGTCTGGCCTGCTGGGCATCAACAAGATCCATATCTATCTCTCGAGGATTCTTGATAGAATTCTTTACCGCATTTTTTGTAATCTCATTGAAGGTGATTCGATACACCTGCTTGCCAGTAAAGTTTAATGCCTGAGTAAGGTGCCACGAAATAGCCTCACCTTCTCGGTCAGGGTCAGTTGCAAGATATATTTTATCAGCCTTTTTGACTTCTTTTCTAAGGGCTGCCAATAATTCGCCCTTTCCTCTGATAGTAATATATTTTGGTTCAAAGTTATTAGCTGGGTCATAGCCAAGCTGACTCTTAGGAAAGTCTCTAACATGTCCTTGAGAAGCCATAACCTCATAGTTACTTCCCAAAAATTTTTTAATTGTATGTACTTTTGCTGGAGACTCAACAATTACAAGATTTTTTGCCATTTTTATATAAACCCCATAAAAAATCAGATAGTTTAAAAATTCGAATACGACTATACACTAAACAATATTGTTTTTCAAGGCATTTACATTTATAACTTATCGTGCTATTATACAAAACATCTTTTTTCTAACTTTAATTCAAAGATTTTTTCCAACAAAAAGGAGAAAAATTGTATAGCGTAATTAATACTGCCACTATTTACGGTATTGATTCATCACTTGTATCTGTAGAAGCAGATATATCTGAGGGTATGCCATGTTTTGAGCTGGTGGGCAATCTAAGCAGTGAAGTAAAAGAAGCTTCACACCGTGTAAGGTCAGCCCTTCGAAATGCAGGTTATGCTCTTCCAATCAAACGAATAACCGTAAATATGTCACCCATTAATATTAAGAAAACAGGCTCAGGCTTTGATTTACCCATAGCACTGGCCATACTTTGTGCCATAGGAATTATTGAAAACGAAAAATTAGACAGCATAGTTGTTATAGGTGAGCTTTCTTTGGATGGAAAGATTCAACCAGTCAACGGGATTTTGCCTATGGCTTTAGAAACAAAACGTCAGGGAAAGAATACCATTATTGTGCCTGTGAATAATGTCAGTGAGGCATCTCTTGTACCAAAACTTAAAGTAATCGGCGCGGAAAAATTATCAGATGTAATCAGCTATCTTACATCCGGGCACATACCCGATATATATGAAACAGCCTCTGATGGGCTTAATTCTCCCTCTGAGGTGGTTTTTGACTTTTCCATGATAAATGGACAGCCATTGATGCGCAGAGCCTGTGAAATAGCTGTAAGCGGCATGCACAACCTGCTAATGGTAGGACCACCTGGTGCGGGAAAAACAATGATTGCCAAATGCATACCTTCCATACTGCCTCCAATGACCTTGGACGAACAGATTGAACTATCAAAGATATATTCTGTGTGTGGCAAATTCGATGAAAGAAAAGGGCTTCTTAAAAACAGACCCTTTAGAAGTCCGCATCACACTATTTCAGAACAAGGTTTGGCTGGAGGCGGACAGAATCCCAAGCCTGGCGAAATCTCTTTAGCCCACAGTGGTGTACTGTTTTTAGATGAACTTACAGAATTCAAAAAACCTACTCTTGAGATACTTCGTCAGCCAATGGAGGACAAAAAAGTAACCATATCAAGAGCAAACGGCAGCTTTAATTTTCCTGCGAATTTTGTATTATGTGCTGCCATGAATCCATGTAACTGTGGTTATTATCCTAACCTCAACAAGTGCCACTGCTCTGCTGCTTCAATCCAAAGATATATTGGTAAAATATCCCAACCTCTTTTAGACAGAATCGATATCTGTGTCGAGGCACCACAACTGACTTACAATGAGCTGATGTATGCACAACAAAATGAAGCTTCTAAGACAATAAGAGAAAGAGTCGTGAAATGTCATAAAAAACAAAAAGAACGTTATGAAGACTATGGTTTCATACACAACAGTCAGATTCCCAGCAATCTTATAGATATATTCTGTCCTCTTGATGAAGCAGAACAATCTTTTATGCATGATATGTACGATGCATATGAGCTTACAGCAAGAACCTATCATAAGGTACTAAGAGTTGCCAGAACAATTGCTGACATGGATGATTCAGAAGATATTACTCTTACGCATCTGCAGGAAGCCATATATTACAAGGGTTTAGATAAAAAGTATTGGGAGATGTCATTATGAATGAGATAAAAAAATACTCCTACTGGCTCATGTCAACCCCTGTATTAACTGATGGGCAAAGATTAAAGCTCTTTGAATATTTTGGCAGTTCTCAGGAGGTATTTTTTGCCAGGGAGCAGGATTTAATCGAATCCAATATATTAAAAAAAGATTCCATAGAATCATTAGTCAGAGCAAGAGATATCTACAATTTGGAGGAAAGCTATATCAGCTTTACATCATCTCCCTTTGATTTTGTAACATTAGAAGATGACTATTATCCAAACAGTTTGAAATATATACACAATATTCCTTATGGTTTATTCTTTGCCGGAGATATGAAAAAGATTCTGGGGAAAAAATGTGTAGCGCTGGTTGGAGCCCGTTCATGCTCTGCCTATGGGAAAAGAATGGCCGAAGAGCTAGCAAACGAATTAGCCAAAAACGATATTGTTGTAATAAGCGGTCTTGCAAAGGGTATAGACAGCTATGCTCATACAGGAAGCCTAAAAGCCGGCGGAATCACAGCAGCCGTGCTGGGATGTGGTGTTGATATAATATACCCAAAGGAAAACGCTGTATTATATGAGCAAATAGCAAAAACAGGATGTGTCATCTCAGAATATGCCATGGGAACATCTCCTCAACCCAGATTATTTCCTTTAAGAAACAGAATAATTTCGGGTCTGTGCCAGACTACTGTTGTAGTGGAAGCCAGATTAAAATCAGGCTCCCTTATAACTGCTGACTATGCGTTAGAACAGGGTAAGGATATATATGTTATACCAGGAAGAGTTGGAGATTCCCTTAGTGCAGGATGCAATAAGCTGGCATCACAAGGTGCCGGGATTATTTTTTCCATTGACCAGTTTCTCTCAGATATACTAGAGCTTAACTCTGAAAACAGATACTCTGTTATAACAGATAACCATGCTGCATCAAAAATAGAACTTAATTCTGAACAGCTGCTGGTATATGGACTGTTTGATCTTTATCCCAAAAGTCTGGCTCAGGTGCAGGCCGACGCTAATATGGATGCTTTAAAGCTTGTGGCCATTACAATGGAACTGTGTCATTTAGGCTTGTTAAAAGAAGTATTTAAAAATAATTATATTATAAATGGGGTGTGCTAAGCACACCCCGTAATCAATACGATTATCTTATTCTTTCTGTAAGACCTACCTTCTTTTGAACCTTACGAAGAGTTTTGTTTGCAAAATAAGCTGCTTTTTCAGCATTTTCCTTCATACAATGGTCAATGTAGGTTTTATCTGCCAGCAGTTCATCACATCGCTTGTGGAATGGATCTAACATATCTGCTACAGTCTCACCCACAGCCATCTTAAAATCTCCATAACCTTTTCCAGCAAATTCTTTTTCAACATCCTCAAAGCTCTTGCCAGTAACTACTGAATAGATTTCAATAAGATTGGATATACCAGGCTTGTTGGCAGGGTCATATTTGATAACAGCTTCAGAGTCAGTTACCGCTCTCTTAAACTTTCTAATAATTGCATCTCTGTCGTCAATCAGATAGATTGTTGCATTCTCGTTTTCATCTGATTTTGACATCTTCTTATCAGGTTCCTGTAAAGACATGATTCTAGCACCGGTCTTTGGAAAAAATCCTTCTGGTATAGTAAATACATCACCATAGATGTTATTAAAGCGTTCTGCGATATCTCTACAGATCTCAAGATGCTGTTTTTGATCTGCTCCGATTGGAACCAAATCTGACTGATATAAAAGAATATCAGCTGCCATGAGTGTAGGATATGTATAAAGACCTGCATTAATATTATCTGCATGCTTTGCCGACTTATCCTTAAATTGTGTCATTCGATTCAGCTCACCCATATATGTAAAGCAGTTGAGAATCCAGCCAAGCTCAGCATGAGCTGGTACATGAGACTGAAAATATATGCAGTTCTTCTCTGGATCAAGACCAGCTGCAACATACTGTGTATAAATAAGTCTTGCATTTTTTCTAAATTCTGCAGGATTCTGACGGACTGTAAGCGAATGTAAATCCATTACACCAAAGAAACAGTCGTAATCCTCGTGCAGATTAACCCAATTCTTCAGGGCTCCAATATAATTGCCTATTGTAAGCTTGCCAGTAGCCTGCATGCCACTGTATAAAATCTTTTTTTCTTTTTCCATTGATTATGCTCCTGTTATTTTTTGTTATGAAGAATCTCTCTTCTGATATAGTCGTTGGTTGCCTCTTCACCGTGGTCCTTAAGATATAAGAGCAAACTCTCTAAAAGTGCTGCAGTCTCTGGATGAATGAGATATTTACCTTTCCCTTTCTGATAATATTCCCAGGCACTTGCTGTAGTATATTTGTCTTTTTGATAATTCTTGCAGGCGGCAACTCTGTCACAATACATCTCTACCACATAGTTAACTGGCATCTTCATTCCCTGCATCAGACTTCCTTCATCTGTCCCATAGTCTATCCAATACTCAAGATGATGCTTGTTGCGTCCTTTGTGATGTAACCATGCCTTTGACAAACCAGTAAGCTTACGCTCTACATTATTGGGGCTCTTGTCACCCTGGAAGTACTTTACTCCCACAAAAAACTCTACTGGATTATACTTTGACAAATCATGTAATAATCCCTGTTTATATAGTCCCACCCTAAAGCATCCTCTCATTACCAGATGTCTGTGGTGATTAATTGTCCTAAGATGTCCTAAAAAATTACTCACTATGTTTTATCCTTTATATTGACACTAACCAATATACTAATTGACGAGCCATTAACAACAATTGACTGCTGATTGTTAATAGGCTTTGGTGTCAAATCTGTATCTTCATTGTATTCTGATGTATTAAGCACCTGACGCCATCGCTTTTTTGATGCCAAAAGAGGAAGTGCCATCGTAACACTGTCATAGTGGAAATTATAGCAAACATATACATCCTCTTTTTCGTCGGCGTATGCACCGCTATACAGCACTCCAAGAGCCTTCTGTTCCTCTCCAATGCTCATCATCCATGGTTCTGCCCCATGAAAGCTTAAATCCGGAAAACCTATATGCTTGTAATCCGTCATCTCCATGGCATTTTCCTGCCTGATACATTTATGTCCCATTCTAAAATCAATAAGCTGGGTTACAAATCTTTGCATCAGTTCTCTGCTTTTTGACTTGATAAACATACTGTAACCCATAGAATTATCCTGGCAGTATGGGTTGTTATTTCCATCATTGGAATTAGCCACTTCGTCACCTGCAACAATAAGAGGTATGCCCTGAGACAAAAGCATAGCAGTAAATCCATTTCTCATCTGCAAAAATCTCATAGCATTAATGTTCTTGTTGTTAGTCTTTCCCTCTACACCATAGTTGCATGAAAAATTATTATTGTTTCCATCTCTGTTATCTTCGCCGTTAGCAAGATTATGCTTTTCGCCGTATGAGTATGAATCCCACAGCGTAAATCCGCACACAGATGACATATAATTTACAAATCCATATGCTATATTCTGGCGTTTCATATGGTTGGCAAACTGAACCATGCTGCCATTCATATGATTTTGAATCTGTCTTGTAACGTACATAAATGAATCGTTATATAAAAACAGATGTTTGTTATCCTTTTGATGAATGAGAATATCCTCAGGGATATGTTCGTAAAATATTTTGGTATCTCCTAAGAAAGGATCTGTGGCAATACGATCTATAGGAGCGGATGCACCTAATATATGAAATCCATCTACATGGAAATATCTAACATAGTATCTTAGGGTATCAATAATATAATCGTGGGAAGTACCATATACAAATGACATCTCCATGACGCACTCCATACCCTCATTATGGATTGAACTTATCAGCTTTCTGAATGCCTTGATAGCTTCATTACAGCCTCCAAAATAAGATGCCTTTGGCGCCATGTAATATGCATTGGTATATCCCCAGTAATTTACCTTACCTGTATGCTCTGTAACCTTTTTTCTGCTTCCGTCCTTGTCAATAACCATTCGACTTTCCAGAAACAATTCTTCAAAATCATATACAGGCATCAACTCAATTGTAGTCACATTGAGTTTTTTTAAATATGCCAGTCTATTGATAAGCCCCTTGTAATTACCCAATGAATTCTTTGACAGACTAGCGCCATAAGTAAAACCTCTCATGTGAAGCTTATACATCAGCATATCACAAGGTGCTATTTTAACCGTAGAATCTTCCCAGTCGTCTTCCATGCCAAAAGGAATACCGCTAAACACCTGATAATCTGTTGACCTCCTTGAAGTATCATTCCACTGATCACGTCCTGCTACAAGTCGAGAATATGGATCAGCATGCAGCCTATCCTGTTCTTTAATCAGATAACACAATCCCACAAGGTCTTTTTTATCAAAACGGACAGAATATACCTGTCCTACTCTGTATTCATCAGTCAATCCCACCTCAAAAGCAAAGCAAAGATCTGATTGGTTATAGAAAACCAATGCCGCCTTAGAGTCTGGATTATCAACACTAAAAGTAAAGGTAACATAGTCACCTGCTACAATGCTTCCAAAGGTATTAAAATCACCAGTATTTATATACATTAATTATCCTCGTAACAATAATTTCTACTAGACATAATACAAATCGCATTATATCATAATGGAAACTGACTAACAAACAAATATGTAGAAAATGAGGTGCTTAAATGGACGAAATGGAAGTATTTCCAGTAGACGCTGAAGATGATGATATCGTTGTTACTGTCAATATGGATGACGGTACAGATGTTGAATGCGAGATTCTTACAATCTTTGAAGTAAATGAGCAGGATTACATTGTTTTATTGCCATTAGATGAAAAGGGCGAACCTCTTGAGGATGGCACAGTGTACATCTATAGATATTTCGAGGATGAAGATGGCGCTCCATCCCTTGACAACATCGCTTCTGACGAAGAATACGAAGCAGTTGCCAAGAGATTTGAGGAGCTTCAGGAAGAAGCAGAATAAAGCTCATTAATGAATCGGGAGGGATACATTCTCTCCCGATTTTTATTTGCTAAATAAAAAATAAACAGTCTGCTTTTTGCTCTCGTAAGCCCTACATAGAATAATCTTCTTTCCTCCTGAATCATCTCTTCATTTAATGCCTTTTTTGATGGAATGACTGTTTCGTTTGCATCTGTAATAAAAACACAATCAAATTCAAGTCCCTTGCTTGAATGTAGTGAATAAAGGCCTATTCCGTCACATATTGGACTATTGTTTTTATTCTTATAATCTACCTGAAGTCTAAGATATTGAAGCTTTTCTATGGCTGCCTTTATGGACTTACAGTCCTTTACAATATCAGAGAAGTTTTCTAATACCAACATCAGCTCGTCAACATCGTAACCCTTTTCCATAGCCTCAAGTTTAAGGAAACTTTCATATCCCATTCCCTTTTTTATATAATTTGTTGCAGCAAAAGGAGACATTTTGCTTATCAGATTAATATCCCGTTCTAAAGCCTCTACCTTTCTATACATAGCATTATTGTCTCTGTAAAATCTCTTCATCCCCTGGAAACTGTAATCTAATTCTATGGATTGTCTAAGGATGTATCTGTTGGGCCTGTTAATAATTCTTGCCATTCTGGCTCTTGTTGCATTACCAATAGCAATTTCAAAGTAAGTTTCCATATCTTCCATTACAAAATGTGTATAAATGTTAGGCATATTATCCTTTAAATAAAAAGGAAGCTTGTGAAGAATCAGCTGTTCTACTATTCCTCTGGCATATTGATGATTGCGGTATAATACGGCAATATTTTTTGGTTCTGTTCCACTTTCAATCTCCTTACATATTGCATCTACAACATCTGATGCCTCCTGATGAACATCCTTACACTCTTTTACAATAAGATTGCCACCCGTTTTAAAAGGAATAATATTTTTACAAAATCTGTTCTTGTTATGACTTATAACATTGATAGAAGCTTCTACTATTTTTTTACCACTTCTGTAATTATGGTCTAAAACAATGGTATTACAATCAGGATAATCATTGGAAAAGCCAAGCATTATACGAGGATTAGCTCCCCTAAAGCCATATATTGACTGATCATCATCCCCCACCAGAAAAAGATTATTCTTAGGAGCACTAAGCATCTTAATTATCTTATACTGAATACTGTTCATATCCTGAGCCTCATCCACCAGATAATAATCAAAGACACTCTGCCACTTTGACAATACATCTGGTTTATTCACTAATAACTGGTGGGTTTTAGTAAGCATATCGTCAAAATCTATCAATCCATGGCTTTCCTTGAGGCGTTCATACTGAACCATGACATCTATTATCAAAGCTTTTGGATATGAAGATGGCTTATAATCATCCAATGCTATGTTGCTATTTTTTAGAAAACTAATCTCTTTTGCAATATAATCCAATGTCTCTGCAGTATTATCCTTATCAGGTGTTTTACAAACCTTACAGTATGCTTCTTTTAGAATGGCGGTTTTGATGGATTTGCTCATCAGGCTGTCTGATTTAAGATTGAGTTCCTCCTTAAGTATTCTGTAAAAAAAAGAATGGAACGTGCCAAAGGCTACTGAATGACTTCTATCCTTCAATAATCCTTCAAAACGCTCCATCATCTCTTTGGCCGCAGCCTTAGTAAACGTAATTACAACTATTTTATTTGAGGGAACGCCTTTTTCAATAAGGGAAGCTATTCTGTTGGTAAGCACGGCAGTCTTTCCACTGCCTGGTCCTGCTACAACAAGAGCAGGTCCCTTAAAATGCTCCACAGCTTTAGCCTGTGACTGGTTAAAATTCATATATATATTATTAACTACGGTCAGCCCTTCCCCAAAGGCAATTCCTATGACAGCTTAATAATAGCTGCTTTTATTCTCTTAACTGATTCTTCCTTACCAAGAATCTCCATAAGTTCAGTTGCTCCTCCTGGAGTCATCTGCTTACCTGATACTGCTGTACGAACTGGCCAGAGAACATAGCCGTTCTTGTATTCATGCTCAGCCGCAAATGCTGAAAGCATCTCGTAAAGTGCATCATTGGTGTAATCCTCATGAGCCTCAAGTACAGGAAGTAACTCCTGTAATACCTGAAGTGAACTCTCAGGAGAAGTCTTCATCTTCTTGTGCGAATACATCTCAATATCGTATTCTGGAACAGCATCAAAAAAATCTACATGATCCTTGATATCTGGGAAAACCTCAATACGAGTCTGTACCATCCTTGCAATCTTTCGCAAATCATATTCACCCTTGATGTACTCCTTAAGATATGGTGTAGCCATCTCATAGAACTTATCAAAATCCATGGCCTTCATATATTCACCATTCATCCACTTTAGCTTGGTCATATCAAATACAGCAGGTGATTTTGAAAGTCTTCTGTAATCAAAAGCCTGTACTAACTCATCAAGCGAAAAAATCTCTCTGTCATCTTCTGGGCTCCATCCAAGCAGAGAAACAAAATTAACAACAGCCTCTGTAATAAATCCCTGCTCAATCAGATCCTCATAAGAGGAATGTCCTGATCTCTTTGAGAGCTTCTGATGCTCCTCGTTGGTAATAAGTGGGCAGTGAATATATTTTGGCACTTCCCATCCAAATGCTTCGTATAATCTGTTGTATTTAGGTGATGAAGATATGTACTCATTACCTCTTACAACATGGGTAATACCCATAAGATGGTCATCAACTACATTGGCAAAGTTGTATGTAGGAAAGCCATCTGACTTGATGAGAATCATGTCATCAAGCTCTGCATTGTCTACCGTTACTTCTCCATAGATTTCATCGTTGAAGGTGGTTGTTCCAGTACGTGGATTGTTCTGTCTGATAACATAAGGCTTTCCTGCAGCAAGATTGGCTTCTACCTCTTCCTTACTAAGGTTAAGACAATGCTTGTCATATATGGAGATTTCCTTGTCTCCCATTACCTGCTTGCACTCTTCAAGTCTTTTCTCATCACAAAAGCAATAATATGCTTCACCTTTTTCAATAAGCTTCTTTGCATATTCAAGATAAATGCCGCTTGTCTGGCGCTCAGACTGTACATAAGGACCAACGCCCTTGTCCTTGTCAGGACCCTCATCGTGTATAAGTCCTGTAGCAGCAAGTGTACGATAGATTATATCAACCGCACCCTCTACTAATCTCTCCTGATCTGTATCCTCTATACGAAGTATAAAATCTCCATCCTCATGCTTAGCTACCAAATAAGCATAAAGAGCAGTACGAAGATTTCCTACATGCATACGTCCTGTTGGCGATGGTGCAAAACGAGTTCTAACTTTACTCATATCATTATCCTTTCAAAAAAACAAATGAAGGACTTCTATCACAGGAAGTCCCTCATTATTTTATACGAAAATGCAATTTTTTCAAGTTAATTATTAGGTTTTTGACCATCATTTGGCCTGGTCATTCCTTCTGGCGGTTCAGGTCTTGTGCCATCCATTGGCATTTGTTCAAAATCTGGCATATTTTCCATATCTGGCATATTTTCAGGATCTGGCATATTCTCCATGTCCGGCATGCCTTCAATATCAAAGCCTCCCATACCTGGACCTTGCGACATACCCTTTGCAGAGCCGCCTGCCTCAACAACAACACTTTCTGCTGTTACAGTAAGTACTTCAGTTCCATCGCTATAAGTTCCATCTGAATAGTATCCATAGGCATCACCTGCACCAGCTATGGTTCCGCCTGTGAAAATAGTGTATGTTTTTCCAACCTTAAGAGAAGGTGCGCTTATTATCAATGTAGTATCCGAATATGTAGGGCAAAAAGCAAATACTGTTTTCCCAGATTCATCAAGAATACCTATAGCTTCGTTTTCCGTAAAGCTGCCATATACAATAGATGGCTGTGCGCTGTTTTCAGAGATAGGACTGTTAACAGAGCCGCTGGCAATCACAACTCCTCCATTTATAACCACAGCGGCATTATCTGTATCAAGACCTCCTTCTGGAGCATCACCTCCATTAGCGATAACTAATCCTCCATTGATAGTGATACATCCTTCTTTATTGCCGTTACAATCTATGGCGTCACCCTTTAAGCTTGTTAGATAAATTGTACCGCTATTAATCGTGATATTTTCTCCTGCATTGATACAATCATCTGTGCATGCAACATCAATATATCCATCATTGATTATTACAGAGGTCTTGCCTTCTATACCTTCATCCTGAGACTGGCCTGTTATGCTTCCTCCATCTATTTGTGCTACTTCTTCAGCATGAATACAATCCTTTATTGCGTCATTAACTGTAATACTTCCTGACTGGACACAGATTGATCCTTCAGCTGAAACAGCATGTTTATAATTACCATTTATTTCAACACTGCCTTCACCACAAATAGTTATATCTCCATTAGATGAAATTGTACCCTTGCCAATGGTATCATCGTTGGAATCAGTATTATATTCACTTCCATCGGTTAGTGTATTAACTGATTCATCAGCCAGTTCAATGATAGTCTTATTACTGCTGTTTATATATATTGCAGGTCCTGTTGTGTTAGTAATATCTACACTATCTAAAATCAGTCGCACTTCATCCTGGCAATCAACATATACCATGCCATCTGCAATAGTTCCCGTCAGCTGATATGTTCCAGATTCTGTAATCTCTACAGTTTCACTTAGCGTTATATTGTTAATCTCATTTTCAACATTTTCATTAACCGACACTAAGTTGGAATCATTTTTTTGACATCCTGCTATACTAAGACTCAGTGCCATGGTAAAAAATATAAATAACTTCTTTTTCATTATAGTTCCTCTAATTCATTCTTATCACAACGTCCGCAGATTACCGTCAGATTACCATTTCTTGTTCTGACCTCATCAATAAAGTTCTTTTCATATCTGTCATCTAATAATCTAACCTCGTAGCCAAGCTCATACATGCTTCCCATATTGGTGGTCTTGACAGCCACAAGCTTATGTTCATGAGTATATTGCTCAAATAAATCATCAAAAATATTGCTGTAATCAAGATTTTCAGGAATGGTAATTCTGAGATTTTTTATATCATTTTTGCTTACTCCAAATCCTGTTAATTCAAAAATCAAATGTAGTATACACACAAACACAGTAATAACTAAAGCCAAAGCAAGCTGTCCTATTGCACAACATATTCCAACTGTCATGTCAAAAAACACAAATCCAATCTCCCTTGAAGTTCCCTGAAGTGATCGAAACCTTACCAAAGAAAAAGCTCCAAGTACTGCCACAGAAGCTCCTAAGTTACCATTTACTGCGATCATAACCACACATACCAAAATAGGCAATACAACCAAAGTTCTTGCAAAGTTTTTTGATACATTTCCAGTCTTGGTATAGGTTAATGAAATAATCAATCCCAAAATCCCTGAAGTAATTGCATATATCATTGCGTTCCAAAAAGAAAGCACACTTCCACTGTTTGTTGATGTTATTAACGATTCTAACACGATATTTTTTCCTCCAAAATCTGTTTTTTATAAAAGTTTCCATACTTTGAAAAAGAAGTAGGATATATCTCATTTTCAGATAAAAGTCTGGCAAACCAAATAGGCATGGCTTCCGATATTTTAACCTCCATCAATTTCATTTCCCTTGGGATAAGCAATGTGGTTTCTGTATCATCAAGCAACGTTAGATTATGCACTCTGCTTCTTATAGCAGTGTCAAAGGTCACTCTGAACTCATTATCCTCTCTGCCATACATAGCAAGTCTGTCGTATGCTATATAGCGTTTTGGGTAGATATCATAACGACCTAAGAAGAAGTCGATTTCTGAAAAAATCTGACCCTGATTATCAGGCTTTATTCCATTATTTATATAATCTCTTGCCTCTTTCATTGATAATGTTATTCTTCTCTTGTTGACCAGACCCTTGTACTTCTTTTTTATCTCAAGAAAACAGGTACTGTCCTCTGTCGGATTACCATAACATCTGATTCTAAATTTTTCCTTATACTTCGGACCTTCAATTGAGGTTCTGATAAGCTCGTCTGTATTCGTGTCAAAATAAATATTCCTAATAGTATGTACTCCATATTCATCTTCACACATGTAGCTATCAAGGGAATCCTTTAGATTTTCATACTGCTCCTTTGTAAGGAGGTACTTCTTTTCGTATCTGTTAAATACTTTTTGAATCTTACTCATTTTCCACTTCCTTTCAACACAAGCAATACTAGATTGCCTATGTGAATATCAGGTGAAGGTGAAGAAAATGTTTTCTGAGGATTAAAAAAAGAAAGACAAAACCGTCTTTCTTTTAAAAAGCTTATTTAACTGGTTGTGGCGATGTTCCACACAACTTATCTACTGATTTGATAATCTCCTGAATCTCAGGCAGATAATGCTGGTGAGTCTTCATCAATCTGTCTATTTCATTTCGTTCGCTCTGAACTCGTTTGGTATTCTCGTCTATTCTGTCGCGAATCTTAGACCTTCTGCCTACCAGTCTTTGTCTAACCTCATACATGGCATCAGCATCTACCAATGCTTTAATCTGTGTGCTCCATATTTTGGCATCATGAAGATTCAACGAAGCAAGGATTCTGCCAAGTCTCTTGGTATACACCTCCAGGTCCTCGTTATGCTTGGTAAACCTTTCCTGATCTCTTATTGTTTCCATATACTGTTCCCATACATACGCCAGCTCCGAAGCAGAGTTTACCTGATATTTTTCTTTGGAATATTCAAGGCCACTTGCTATGTTTACATACTTCATTCTCACAACATTTAAGGATGAAATAATCTGGTTTAGATGAAATACTGTCTTGTTGCCCTTACGTTTTAAATCATTTTGCTTTAAAAATATACCCAATCCAAAAGCTGTAGCAGCCACAAGTATCACCAAAAGCATAGTTGTAACATCTGCCTTGGTAGAAAATACAGTAATATAAATCAGTATAAGCAAAGCTGTAAAAGCAACAAACAATACTGTTGCCAGTTTTCTTATCAACTGCTTCTGGTCAATAACGCTTTCTCTTTCTATTTCCCAACGGCTCTTCTCGCCTTCTAACTGATTCATTTCCTTTTTTACTGCATACAGAATCTTCTCGCTCTCTGTCATTCTGTTGATGATATCAGGCATCTGGTCTTCTTCGCCAGCTATTACAATAATCTGATCCTCGGTTATGTTCCTGTGAACATCTTTTGCATTATCTATTGCCTGCTCTATCTCAAGAATTCTTGCTGCAGTATTTCTAAGCTCTGTTGCCCTGGCATCTGGAAGAGAATCAAATATCTTAACATCATTGAGATAAGAAGTGATAATCTTATATTCTGTCTTTTGCTTTTCTATTTCCTTTGTAGTAGCAACTATCTGTTCACATGAATCTAAAATATATTTCTCCAGCTTTTTAGGATCATCCCAGCTGTCAATCTGACCCATCTGGCTATAGACCTTGCTAAATGCTTCATCTATATTTTTACTTCGTTTATCTCTATCATTATTCTTTTTTCCAAATAAAGAAAAAATACCCATTATTCAAACCCCTA
Organism: Pseudobutyrivibrio sp.; assembly: GCA_021442555.1. Lineage (GTDB taxonomy): Bacteria > Bacillota > Clostridia > Lachnospirales > Lachnospiraceae > Pseudobutyrivibrio. The sequence goes on from JABUSV010000146.1 coordinate 17,310, forward strand.
TTAAAGCCTGCACAATCTGTTGTAATCCTTCTTCCAGTCATCAATGACATCGGTCAGCCTGGCCATAATCTCATCACCTGACGTGTACTGATCTGCTATCTCATTAATAGCAGCGTCAAACTCTTTAATACTTTGAGACGATGCTATCTTATCAACAAAGGAATTGACTTCCTCCACATCCTCTCTCGACACCTGATACCTTAATACTGCTGCCTCAAAGGCATTTGCATCCTTCTTGCATCTGGCAGCATATAACATACACAGTAGTGAATTTTTCTTCTGGTTGCGTTTATATGCCTCATCGAAGCAGTTCATTGCCACATCAAAAAAGAACAGTTTGGCATAGGCGCACCCCAGATTATGATACACATCTCCCAAGGTTTCCTTGCTGAGAGTCTTGGCTGTATCAGTGGATACCAGTGTTTCATACAGTAATACTGCATCTACCAGTCTGCCCTTATCCATTAGCCTGTCGCCTCTTATTTTTTTACACTCTGCCTCAGACTTGTACTCAAAGGTTGCAATAACCGACAGCAAATCCTTTATCTCTTTTTTAGATGCATATCCACTAGAGCTAAGTATTTTGCCTGCAAAAATATGCAAAGGAGCATTATTTTGAATCAAATCCAGCAGCTCAGTTGCAAGCTTATTTAGTTTTAGTTCTCTGCCAATCCAGTTGCAAAGCTCCACCGACATAAATGTGTTGTTCAGCAAATACACGTTGTTTAACATGTAATAACTAAGTTCCTCCAAGGAATACACATTAAGTGATACTTCCTCAATAAAATACGGTGTAGTTGCAACCTGTTGCTTACAATAGATTAATGTTGCCAAATCCTTACCTCAACGCAATAGTATGCTCCCAGGTCTTGTCAGTTGCAGGAGATATCTCCCCAAACCCTAAATCTGTTATTTTAATCTCTATCTCTTTATCAGACACTGGACGTGCCTCTATTCTAAGTCTTGTAGTACGATTTTCCCTGTCAGGCATATCCGTCAACTCTAACACCTCAACATGTGCATCTCTGGATTCTGGTCTTTGAATGTAGAATTCAATATCAGGCTCACCATCTATGATGACCTCACACTGCCCCTTTGCCTCGTACCAGCTCTCCCCTGCATCTATCAGTGTTAGAAATTTAAGTTCATTTTCATCTAATATCTTGATGGAAAGATTGAGTTTAAGCTCATTGTCACCTATGTAAATAAAAGGCCATTCCTTTACTCCATCTTTTACAAGTCCACTATAGCAGGCTCCCTTGGAATACAGATTCTGCCCCAAATAGACTTTTCTGCCTTTACACATATAGGCCAGGGATGTCTTCATCCAGTCTCCGTCAAAGCCATCCCCCACCAGATATACTGATGATATGATTTTATTACCAAAACGCTCCTTGAGAATGTTCTCGAAGGTGGCATCTCTTTTATCTACTATCTCTCCATGATTCTCAGTTTCAATAGTAATAATCTGTGGTCTGGTATTCTGGTTACGAGTAATATAATTCGACACCATGTTGGATCCACTGTAATCAAACAAGACTATATCATAGAGAAACAACTCTGATTTTTGGTTATAAGCATAGTAGTAAAAGCTCTCTCTTCTGTCGATAATCATAATACTGTCAGAGGATATTCCAATGCGCGATCCTACAAAATTAAGAAGCTCCATAACCTCAAGAGATACCTGTTCAACACAGACAACCAGCTTCTTAAGATGCTCACTGGCAGCACTGACTCCTGGAATGGAAAACAGCTTTTTAAAAAATACAACCAAAAGTTCTCTTGCCTCGTATACCTGTCCATCCACTGTAATCTCAGCTTTAGATAATGACAGATTGTATATGTCTTCTACTGCCACAGCCTCTGACTGCATTACTCTTCTTTTGGCTTCATCGCCGTAAAACCATTGACCCAAGCCCTTCTTTTTTGCAAGAAAAGTAGGAATCGCATAATTCTCTGAACCTACTACTGTACTTACTGTAACAGGTTCTGCCATATTCGGTTTGTAAAAACTCAACAGTGTCCGGCTGTTGCTTAGATCTATGCCGATGTACACTTCATTTTTACTATCCATATATACCTCTAAATAATATTAAATAAATCCTTAGTGACTACACTAAGTCCGTTGTATTTTTTCATGGCTGTCATAAGCTCGGTGGTCTGAGAGTAAAGACTGTGCCTGTTCATGGCATTCATCATTCCAAATCGTCCGCCCACAGCTTCTGCCGCATTATCTGAGTATGTAATCTCAGTTGTATCCAAAGATTTATCCGACACAGCGTCGCAATATATCTCATATCTGAGTTGGTCACCAAAAAACAGAACAAACTGTTTTACAAACAAGCCATCATACATCTCTATCATGTCCTCTTCCACAGGATCTGCGCCATTAACCGAGTACACAATAGTTGTTTTATCAAGGTGATTGCCTTTAAACTCAACAAAATGCTTGTCGTATAGATGATATTTTATCAGCAGTCTCCTGTCGCACTGATTAAAGAAACTGAAATACTGATTGCGGGTAATAGCTGTGTGCAGCAGCTCATCAAGAACCTCTATATCCTCTTGCTCATTGTTGTCGCAGGTACACAGATACTTGGTCAGGGCAATCCTCATGGATTCATTAATATTCTGCCCTCGCTTATATCTATGGAAAATATAAGCAAATATTGTATCTGTAACATCTGCCTGCTGTGAAAGATATGCATGAGCCTCGTAAGTTAAAAAGGCTTCCACAATCATCTTGTTATTCTTGCGGGAAATATAATTCTCAAATACATAGCATATATTGTCAGGCATTATATCTTCATACATGGACTGTATTAGAATACGTTCGGCAAAATCCACTATATCAAGATTCATATCAACTGCCCGTTCAAAAATGCGCATCATAATCCTTATTGGGCCAACATAATTTCTTACCAGGTAAGATATCATATCTCCACGCATGCAGTCTTTTTCTATCAATGAAGATGTAAACAGAATAAGGAAATCATCTATTTCATCCTGTTTTTTATTAACCATAAACTGACAAATCTTGTTGGCTGTGTCAGTTTTCATTTCTGTAGCATTTATATTCTGAATAAGATAAAATGCTTCTTCATACTTACTTCTGACAACAAAAACATCAAGAACCTGACTTATAACCTTAGCACTAAGTGTCTTGAGGTTGGCGGTCTTCATGAAATATTTTTCAAGTAATTCTTCTCTGCTGTGGATATCAAAATATTCAATAATAAACGGATACATCTGCTCCTTATATGAAGGAGACAATTCTTCCGAGGTAAGCAACTCCTCCATGGTATCCATGTAGCTTAAATCCAAGTCTGAAGCAGACCTGTTTGACATAATATCCTCTAATAAAAAATTAAGCGAAGAATGATTATTTTCTCTAAGCTTGCCTATATAGCCTTCGGATTCAAATGCATCGTCTAATCTGTAGACTCTGTCGTCTACAGTAAGATTACCAAAGCAATCTTCCAAAAATATCTTTGCCTTACCTGGCTTGACGTTAACATAGGCACATGAATTCGTAATAGTTACTATCTCTGGAGCCACATACTCTTCCTGATACAAAAAGACTCTTCGAGTTCTCGTATCAGAAACTGTAAGTTTTTTGGTATATAAAAGCTTGCTAAATAGCTTGGCCACATCTCCGTCTATGATCCCTATTTTAAGAAGTTGCCCATAACACACAGCCAGATTATCGTCGCATTTAAGCTGCTTTAACTGTTCTATGGTAAATAATTCTATAGCTCTTTCATACTGCTTGTAAGTTTCTTTGTCTTCATCCTGATGGAGAATAATATTTGCATAAAGCAGCGCTTTTTTGTCGGCAGCCAGATTGTTATTATATCTAAAAAACATAGTCACAACCTGAGGCAGTTTATCCATACTAAAGCTTGGTAATGTATTTAGATAAGCTTCATATAAGCCAGATACACTAAGACCTGACTCTATGGCTTTTTTATACCAGTCAAGGTACTTCTCATTAGCTGGTGTAGTCTTGATTAGATATGAAACAATTCCAAGAAGAAGCTTTAAATCAGGATATATCCTGTAGCAGGTATCAAGAATATCCATGGCTTTTGGCTTAAACTTCTTTTCAGACTCCAACACATGTATCATCTGTATTGCTACATCCTTTGTAATGGCATCATGTTTTTTTGCCCAATGCAGCACCTTGATGGTAAAATCATCGAAGCTTGAAATAAGATATGGATCCTGTAAATAGACATAGTATGCCTCTATATAAAGAATAGGGGCCTCATATCCTGCATTAATCCATTCTGCAATCGCTCTAAGCTTGGCAGTAGGATTCTTAACATATTCTTTTCTAAGAAACAACAGAAACCAAAAAATCCTTACATCTCTGGAATGTTCACGGTAAATAGATTCTATATCACTTGTAAGCCTGTCGACATAAGACTCTTCTCGCTCGATTAAAGTACATAAATATAAAAGATACGCCCATGCTGCACTTCGTTTGTCAGATATACTTCGCTTTAAATCCTGAATAATCCAAAGAGCCTCCTGACGTTGCTTATTGGTTATAAGTGTCTGAGCCTTATATAAAAGAAGCCAGTTATCACAGTCCTCATCTGCATTTCTCAACGCCTCAATAATTGCAGAAGAATCCTTGCACCACTGTCCAGTCGATACTCTTCTAAGTCTGAATTCTTCATACAATCTATACAGTTCTATGATTTTACGATTGCGAAGCTGATTATCAGAAAGATTCTTGTCAAAGCTTTTATCCTTTGTTGCAACTACAACAATCTCTTTTTTTATATCTTTGTACTCAAATAAAATCCTGGCGTAATTAATACCTGCATGAAGCTTGTCCTTCATGACATAATAATTCATGGTAAAAACTGAACCTAAAAAATAATCTGACGTAATGCTGGTTTTATCCAAAAGAATAAAATCAGCATCACAGCTTACCTTAATATCAATAAATCCCCATGTACTTCTGGTAAGCTCTATCTCACCTCTGATATTTTCAGATACATCAAGATATTCATCTGTATGTTCTTCCATGTCAAAGGTCATTTTGGATTTGAGACCCAGCGCCACAAAAAACTCATCGAAATTTGCACTGGTTTTTGCAGCATTGCGATAAGCTTTATATATCAGCCTATGGTTTTTTGGCTTGTCTGCAACAAATTCAGCAAAATCATCTGAATAAAAAATACTCATAGCCTCAAAATATTTCTTTTGAGCATAATCCAGGAATTCTTCAAAGCTGTTAATCTCACCCAAAGAGGTCATCAGAGGCTTCTTATGATATGTCACGGTAAAAGGAATATCTTTTTCAAGGCCAACAGTTACTATAGTGAAATATCCGGATACTGATTCCTTATCCTTAAAATACAAATCCTTTACTGTAAACTCAATAGACACATCCGTTCCGTCAAACTGAGTGGTGGAAAGGGTTACGTATGGTGTAGAACAGTAAACTACTCCCCTGGCACTAACATCGTTGGTACTGTGAAAATCAATAGAACCAGTTGCTATGCTTCCAACATAACATGACAGTTCTATCTTTTCGTTTTCAAACTCAATATGTGGTTGTTGCTTGTCGAATTTATCCTCAGAAATTCGATAGATACGTTTTCTCACAAAAATACCCCTATAACCACTAGATACACTAAGCCTAGCATATTTTATAACGATTATAACACAACATATTGTGTCATGGAATAGAGTATAAAAAAATCCCCCTGGATAAATCCAGAGGGAAATTCCCATGTTGTGCCACTATTGTAGCGCAATGATTTCATCTAATATTGCTATAGCCACTTCATCCTTTGTCATCTTAGGAAGCTCTTTTACATTCGATTTGGTAATAACTGTCACCACATTAGTCTCTGTACCAAATCCTGCCCCCTCTACTTTGAGATTGTTTGCAACAATCATATCAACATTTTTCTTTTTTAACTTAGCTTTAGAATTTTCCAACATATTCTGAGTTTCCATAGAAAATCCGCAAATAACCTGATTTTTAACCTTGTTTTTTCCAAGGTAAGCTAATATATCTTCTGTTCTGTCCAATGCTATAGAAGCTTCTTCACTGTCAGCTTTCTTTATCTTTTCAGTGGCAGTTGTTTTTGGAGTAAAATCGGCAACCGCAGCAGCTTTTATTATAATATCCTGTTTGGCCGCTCTTTGTTTTACTTCTCTTGCCATATCACCGGCACTTGCAATATCTACTACCTCAACAAACATCGGAGGCTCAATAGCTACAGGACCTGTAACCAGTGTAACACTGGCGCCTCTTAGCATGGCAGCTCTTGCAATGGCATATCCCATCTTTCCTGTACTATGATTGCTAATATACCTGACAGGATCAATAGCTTCCTGTGTAGGTCCTGCTGTAACAAGTATTTTTTTTCCTTGCAAATCATGATCAAAAGCAATCTCTTTTAAAATATACTGTAGTAAAATCTCTGGTTCAGGCATCTTGCCTGCTCCTGTATCTCCGCATGCCAGATATCCGTTAGCGGGCTCAATAATCTCATAGCCATACTTCCTTAATATCTCAAGATTATCCTGCAAAATAGGATTCTCAAACATATTAGTGTTCATTGCAGGGCTGATAAACTTTTTGCACTTAGCTGCCATGATTGTTGTTGTTAACATATCATCAGCTATACCATGAGCTATCTTTCCAATTACATTGGCACTGGCAGGAGCCACCATAAACACATCTGCTCTTTTTGCCAGTGCTACATGTTCCACATTATACTGAAAATTCCTGTCAAAGGTATCGATAAGACATTTGTTACTGGTTAATGTCTCAAAAGTAATTGGGTTTATAAAATTGGTAGCATTATGAGTCATGATTACATGCACATCTGCATGAAGCTTTACCAAAGCACTTGCAAGAGAAGCTATCTTATAAGCTGCTATAGAACCTGTAACACCTAATACTACACATTTTCCTTTAAGCATAATATTAATCTCCAATTCAAAAACTGTTTTCTGCTATTATGCGACATTTTAATTGATATGTATATACGTGACTACACTTTTATTGTGTTTGTATATAGAAAAAACACATAACAGGCATATAATACATGTCTAACGAAAACAAATCCACAGGAGTATATAAAAATGACTACTAATCTTTTACTTAGTCAGGACGCTGCTTTAGGTTGGTTATGTATACCTTTTGCAGCTCTATTAATGTGTATTGCCATATTACCTCTTATAAAGGCAGAGTGGTGGGAGCACAATCAGCCCATAATAGTTGTAATTCTGTCATTATGTTTTATGGTGCCCTATGCAATAGTATATGGTATTCCAACATGTGCCGAAACTGTTCTTGAGTGTATTGTAGGCGACTATATAACATTTATCGTACTGCTTCTTGGACTTTTTTGTGTATCCGGAAACATCACCCTGGAAGGGGATTTGGCTGGATCACCTCGCATCAACTGCGGTGTCCTTTTCTTTGGAGCTCTTTTATCAAGCTGCATAGGAACCACTGGTGCTTCCATGCTCCTGATACGTCCAATGATCAAAATGAACTCCTGGCGAAAAAGAAAAACTCACATCATGGTATTTTTTATCTTCCTGATATGTAACATGGGTGGATGCTTAACTCCTATCGGCGATCCTCCACTTTTGATGGGATTTATGAGGGGTGTACCATTTACCTGGAGTCTGTCTTTATTCATAATATTGCTTTTTAATTTAATAGTGCTTTTATCTCTATTTTATATAATGGATACTCATTTTTACAGAAAAGACATAGCAGAAGGACTGCTTCCTGATATATCACGAGCTGGAACTACCGTAAGGATAAAAGGAATTCATAATATAGTCTTTATGATTACCATCGTTATAGCTGTAGTTCTCAGCGGAGTTCTTCCTTCACTTCCTGCGTTTGTCAATGCAGATGGTTCAGTAAAGGGAATACATATTTTTGAAGAAGTAACACTGACATGGCCTGCTATAATTGAGATTACAATTATACTTATTTCTGCATTATTGTCCTTTAAGACAACCGATGAAGGTGTAAGAAAGCAAAATCACTTTGGTTGGGGGCCAATCAAAGAGGTTGCCATACTATTCATCGGAATATTCATTACCATGCAGCCTGCTTTAGCCATTCTTAAAGCCAAGGGCCCAACTCTGGGTATAACAGAACCATGGCAGATGTTTTGGACAACAGGTTTACTATCAAGCTTCCTTGATAACACACCAACCTACCTTGTATTTTTAACTACAGCTGGTACCCTTGGATTCACAGAAGGTATTGTAACAACAGTTGGTACTATCCCACCTCAGATGCTTACAGCGATATCCTGCGGTGCTGTTTTTATGGGAGCCGGTACCTACATTGGAAATGCTCCAAACTTTATGGTCAAATCTATCTCAGATGAAAATGGTATTAGAATGCCGGCATTTTTTACGTATATACTCTGGTCTGTGACCATACTAGGTCCAGTATTTGTATTGGATACTTTTCTGTTTTTGATTTGGAGGTAAACCATGGCAAATACAAATATCGAAAATAACTACAAAAACCTGGCCAATCGAATCTATGACCTTGACACCAAGGCATACGAATCCACTGGTTCATCCTTGGGACGCCATTTTATTGGTTCTAAAGAAAAAAATATTGAAGAGCTTGTCAGACTCTTAACAGCAAAAAAGCAGAGCTATCAGCTAAGGGCAGAGTTGGCTTCTGTTGCAAATGTTATTAGAACAATAAAGGACAAGCCTACCCGAAAGGCGTTATTATCAGAATATAATTCTATTCTCCAGGAATTAAAATCACACGATACTGCCTTTGAATCCGTTGAGATTATAAATGAAAAGGTAGCTGAGCTTAATCCATCAAACTTTAGTAATCATAAACCTGCTAAAAATGAACATCTGATTATTTGTATAAGTCGTTCCCACAGCAGCGCCGGAAATGATATTGGTTTCGCTCTGGCAGACGACCTTCACATCAATTACTACGATATAGACGTATTAAAAGGCATTCTCAACTCCATTGATAAGGAAAAAGATACACAATGGCATGAAGAAAAGTTTAAGGCCGATCCCAATTATGCCAAGGCTGTAGAGATGGCACATAGAATATCTGACAATCAGGCAAATCAGCTACGCGAATTCTCAAGATATCATGGTCTTCCAAAAGAAGATGCTGATTTTTTCAATATCAGTAAGTTCTTAGTAGAGGCTGCAAAAACAGAAGACTTTGTTGTAGTAGGAAGATGTGCTGACGCTATTTTAGCAAACAGCAATATTCCACATTTTTCTATATATATAACAGCACCTGCTGACCTTAGAGCAAAACATCTGATGAAGACTCAGGGGATAGACAGCTTTAAAAAAGCCATGAGAGAAATATCAAAAAAAGATACAATGCATGCTAGATACTACACAAAATATACCAGACGAGTATGGGGTTATGCTGGCAATTATGATCTGTGCCTAAACTCCTCAAGCTACGGCATCGACGAGTCAGTAGAGGTAATAAAACGTATAATTCAAAAGTCAAAATAAAAAAGGGGGCTGTTTTCAGCCCTCTTTTAATCCATATTTTTAAAGAACATCATCATCTCATGAGTTAAGGCCAAACCTTCCTCATACTCTGGGATGTCTGACTTATGCACCCATTGCGCTACTGCAAGCTCCTCATCATCCATTGTGATGGTTTCATCTCCATCAACTTCGCAAAAAAAGCCTAACAGCAGATTACTGTCAAAGCCCCAAGGCTGAGATTTGTAGTAGCGAATATTCTTGACCTTAAGTCCTGCCTCTTCCATTACCTCTCTTGCTACAGTCTGTTCCGCACTCTCTCCAATCTCAGTAAATCCAGCAATTAGAGCAAAACGCGTATATGCCCTGTTGGCATATTTTGTAAGAAGAATCTTATCACCGTTAGTAACTGCAACTATCACAGCTGGAGCAATAACTGGAAAAATCATGTTTCCACATTCAGGACAGTTAAGTGCTCTAAGATGTCTGTCTGGCACAACTTTTTTCCCACATCTGCCACAATATTGATGATTCCTGTACCAGGTGTACAGATGCCACCCTGTAGCAGCTGCCAGAATCTTCACATTATCTCTCATAGCCCTGATGTCGTTCATTTTACGATAAGTAAAGCCTACAATATCCTCCGAAGCAGATTCCATAAAATACAGAAAATACCTGGTATCATCAATAGCAAAAAGATATTTTAGCTGCTCTATTTCCACCAGGCTCCTGCATTGAGCGACCGTAGGAAAACGCAGTCTATCTCCTTCAAATATCAGAACGCCCAAAGGAGAACATACAAGTAGTATGTCCTCATCTTCAGGCAAATAATTATGATACTGATTTGAAAGAAAATGTGGTGCAATATCCTGAATCATATTATCTGTTCTTAAAATAATCATCAATTGCAGCAGCTGCTGTTTTACCAGCACCCATTGCAAGAATAACTGTAGCCGCACCTGTTACAGCATCACCGCCTGCAAATACAGCTTCTTTTGTGGTAGCGCCATCTTCTGTACAGATGAGACAACCCTTACGATTAGTGTCAAGGCCTGGTGTTGTAGAAGAAATAAGTGGATTTGGTGATGTACCAAGAGACATAATTACTGTGTCACACTCAATCTCATACTCAGAACCAGCAACCTCAACTGGACGACGACGTCCCGATTCATCTGGCTCACCGAGTTCCATCTTTATAATCTTGCAGCCTCTTACACTGCCTTCTTCATCTACAAGAATCTCTACTGGATTCTGAAGAAGATCAAAGATTACGCCCTCTTCCTTAGCGTGATGTACTTCTTCCTTACGTGCTGGAAGCTCTTCCTCAGAACGACGGTATACCACATGTACCTCTGCTCCAAGACGAAGGGCTGTACGTGCAGCATCCATAGCTACATTACCACCACCAACTACAACAACCTTCTTGCCTCTTGAGATAGGTGTATCATAGCCTTCCTTAAACGCTTTCATAAGATTGTTACGTGTAAGGTATTCATTAGCAGAGAACACGCCATTTGCCTGCTCACCAGGAATATGCATGAACATAGGAAGACCAGCACCTGAACCGATAAATACTGCTTCAAAGCCTTCCTTTTCAATAAGCTCATCAATAGTGATTGAACGACCAATAATAACGTTCTTCTCAATCTTGACACCAAGGCTTTCAACGTTAGCTACCTCTGCAGCAACAACCTTTTCCTTTGGAAGTCTGAATTCTGGAATACCATAAACAAGTACTCC
>JABUSV010000015.1 GCA_021442555.1 Pseudobutyrivibrio sp.
TACAGAAAGTTATCAAGAACATCTTCACAGAGAAAGGCTCTTCTGAGAAATCAGGTTACTGAGCTTCTTTATCACGGAAGAATCGTTACCACCGAAGCTAAGGCTAAGGAAGTTAAGAAGATTGCTGAGCACATCATAACACTTGGTGTTAAGGAGATGAACAACTTCGAAGAAGTTACTGTTCAGGCTAAGGTTGCCCGCAAGGACAAGGATGGCAAGAGAGTAAAGGAAGTTGTAGACGGCAAGAAGGTTACTGTATATGATACAGTTGACAAGAAGATCAAGAAGGACAACCCTTCAAGACTTCACGCTAGACGTCAGATGCTCCAGGTTCTTTACCCTGTAACAGAGAAGGGTGAGAACAAGCGCTCAACAAAGGAAATTAACATGCCTAACTACGTATTTGAGGAGATCGCTCCTAAGTACGCAGATCGTAAGGGTGGATATACACGTATCGTAAAGATTGGACCACGTAAGGGCGATGCTGCTATGGAAGTAGTACTTGAGCTTGTTTAATCTATACGATTTACATTCCTAATATTAATAAAAAGAAGCCTCAGGATTTGAAATGTCCTGAGGCTTTTTAACACTTAAGGTATTAGAAAGAACACCACATGAACACAAAAGTATTACACACACTAGAATTCGACAAAATCATAGAAAAGCTTGCTGACAAGGCAACTTGTGAACCTGGTGCTAATCTTTGCTGCCAGTTGTTGCCTGTTAACGATCAAAGTGAGATGGAAGCCGCTCAAAAGGATACTGCTGCTGCTTTTAGCAGACTGGTAAAGTGGGGCAACATCTCTTTTTCTGGTGCTACAGATTTGAGACCTTCTATCATGAGACTGGGCCTTGGTTCATCTTTAAATATTGTAGAGATAATGCAGGTGGCATCACTTCTTGAGGTTACAAAGAGGGCACATGTATATGGCAAGCAACAGGAGGAAGTGGATTGTCTTACAGATATTTTCCTGGGACTGGATCCACAGCTTCCACTATTAAACGAGATAAGAAGATGCATCATAGATGAGGAGACTATAGCTGATGATGCCAGCCCAGCGTTGCAGGAGATAAGACGTGGAATGGCGCGTACTAACGATCAGATAAAGTCCAAGATGAATCAGATGCTTAACAATACATCTACCAGAAGCTATCTGTCTGAACCAGTTATTACTATCAGACAGGGCAGATATTGTCTGCCGGTACGAGCTGATTCCAAGTCCAGGGTACCTGGTATGGTTCATGATCAGTCTGGTTCTGGCACTACTTTTTTCATCGAGCCAATGGCTGTTGTTGATCTGAACAATGAAATGCGTGAGCTTCAGGTCAGAGAGCAGGACGAGATTGAGCGCATTCTTGCTAATCTGAGCAACCGCATAGCTGAGGCAGATGAAAATATTATTCACAATTTTGATTTGTTGGTGGAGCTTGACTTTATTTTTGCAAAGGGACAATTGGCAGTGGAGATGAATGGCTCCGTGCCAGTGTTTAATAACGAAGGTATTATCAACCTCAGGGGAGCCAGACATCCGCTTATTGCCAAGGATAAGGTGGTTCCAGTGGACCTTAGACTGGGTGAAGATTACAATCTGTTACTTATCACAGGACCTAATACAGGTGGTAAAACAGTCTCATTGAAGACCTGTGGTCTGTTTACATTGATGGCCCAGGCAGGACTTCATATTCCTGCAAAGGATAGAAGCCAGATAGCTATTTTTGACGATGTTTTTGCAGATATCGGAGATGAACAGTCCATAGAGCAGAGTTTGTCTACTTTTTCATCGCATATGACCAACATCGTGCGTATATTAAATGCTATTGAAGAAGGTTCGGCTGAAGCAGGAGCCCAAGGTCGTCAGGCTCAGTATCTGTGCCTGTTTGATGAACTTTGTGCTGGTACTGATCCAAAGGAAGGTGCCGCAATAGCTACATCGATTCTGGACAGACTTCACAAACTGGATGTCAGAACCATGGCAACCACTCACTACAGTGAACTGAAGGTCTATGCCATAACTACTTCTGGGGTAGAAAATGGCTGCTGCGAATTTTCTCTGGAGACTTTGTCGCCAACATATCATTTGATTATTGGTCTTCCTGGAAAAAGTAATGCATTTGCCATATCTAAGAAGCTGGGGTTGGACGAGAGCATATTGAATGACGCTGGCCAAAGAATCAATGAAGATGACAAGTCCTTTGAAGATCTGATGATTGAGCTGGAGACCAAGAAGCGTCAGATAGAGGATGACAGAATCGCTATTGCCAAAGAAAAGGAAGAAATCGACAAGAAGCTTGCTGATGTAACCAACCGTCAGGCTGCTTTAACTGAGAGAAAAGATAGGATTTTACGAGAAGCCAACGAAGAGGCGGCTGACATACTGCAAAAAGCCAAGGAACTGGCGGACAGTACTATCCGAGATTTCAACAAATACGGTGTGGGTCATGGTAATATCAAGGATATGGAAGCCAGGCGAGCTGCTCTTGGAAAGGAAGTCAACAAGGCAAGAGGTGCAAATCGACAGGAGAAGCCAAAGGAGAACACCAATATCCCTAAGGAGCTTCACATGGGAGACAAGGTCAAGGTTCTATCAATGAACCTGACTGGTACGGTTTGTTCACTGCCTAATGCCAAGGGTGATCTCACAGTTTTGATGGGTATCATGAAATCCAATGTAAACATCAAGGATTTGGTGCTCATTGTTGAAGAGAATCCTTTTGCGCCTAAGAAGGGTCAGACTAAGAAATCAGCCGGAATGGGAGGATTTAACAAGGCTGCCACTATCTCACCAGAGATAAATCTGTTAGGATGTACAGTAGATGAGGCTATTGCCCGTCTGGAAAAATACCTGGACGATGCTTATATCTCTCATTTAAGCAGTGTAAGAGTAGTCCACGGCAAAGGTACAGGAGCTCTTCGCAAGGGAGTACAGCAGTATCTCAAGAGACACCCTAGTGTAGCTGAGTTTCACCAGGCAGAGTTCGGTGAGGGCGATGCGGGTGTTACCATAGTAGAGTTTAAATAATAGACAGGGAGAATATATGAAATATATCAACACACTTCGCGAAGGTGATCGCGGCACAGAGACATATCTTGTAAAAAAGAAGACCCAGGGAATCAGCAAGACTGGCAAAGCTTTTGAATCGATTACTCTTGCAGACAAGTCAGGAACTATTGAGGCAAAAATCTGGGATGTGGATTCTGAGGGCATCAGCGATTACGAAGAGTTGGATTTTGTCACAGTAACAGGTGATATCACTTCATGGAATGGTGCGCTGCAGTTTAACATAAAAAGACTGCGTATTGCCAACCCAGGTGATTTTGAGATTACAGACTATATTCCAGCTTCCAAGAAGGACATCAAGGTGATGTATGATGAGTTGATCGGCATCATTAATTCAATAGAGGCTCCTTATATGAAGGCTCTATTAAATAAATTTTTCGTAGAGGACAAAGTTTTTATTGAAGAGTTCAAGAAGCACTCTGCAGCCAAGTCTGTACATCACGGATTCACAGGTGGACTCTTGGAGCACACTTTGTCTGTAACCAAGAACTGCGACTTTTTCTCAAAGCAGTATCCATTTTTAGACAGAGACTTGCTTCTTACAGCATCTATTTTCCATGATATTGGAAAAGTAAAGGAGCTGTCTGAGTTCCCTCGTAACGATTATACCGACGTGGGACAGATGTTAGGTCACATCATGATGGGTGCAAATATGGTAGACAGAGCTATTGACGATATAGCTGATTTTCCTGTGAACAAGAAGACAGAACTATTGCACTGTATTCTGTCACATCATGGAGAGTTGGAGTTTGGCTCACCAAAAAAGCCAGCCATAGCTGAAGCTATTGCATTATCTTTTGCAGATAACGTAGATGCCAAGTTGGAGACAATATTCGAAGCCCTGGAGAATGTTGAAGATAACAATCTTACATGGCAGGGATTCAACAGACTGTTGGATTCCAACATCAGAAGAACTAGTAAATAGAGGTTATTTTCCGTTAACTAATGAACAAAAACGATGTAGTAAGAATAACAATTGAAGATATGTCCCACGAGGGGGCAGGAATCGGCCATGTAGATGGCATGACTGTTTTTGTCAAGGATGCCGTAAAAGGGGATGAGGCGGACGTTATAATCACCAAGGTGAAAAAGAACTACTGCTTTGGGACAGTCAAGGAAGTGGTTGTGCCATCCAAGGACAGAGTAATACCTAAGTGCCCTGTGTACCGTCAGTGTGGCGGATGCCAGATAATGCAACTAAGCTACGAGGCCCAGTTGGCACTAAAGACTGATATAGTGAAAAATAACCTGATTCGACTGGGGGGATTTGAAGCTGACTATGTGGAGTCTGTCATGGAGCCTATAATCGGTATGGATGAAGATGATGCCAGATATCGCAACAAGGCTCAGATACCTGTAGGTAAAGACAGAGACGACAAGCTGGTGGCAGGATTTTATGGCGCCAGAAGCCATCGAATCGTACCTGTAAGGGACTGCAAGATATGCAGCGAGGCTTCTTTTTCCATAGCATATCAGGTGCTGGAGTATATGGAGGAGTATCACATTCCTGCTTACGATGAGACTACAGGCAAAGGTCTTATAAGGCACGTGCTGGTTAGGGAAGGCAAGGCCACTGGGGAGACCATGGTGTGTCTGGTGGTTAACGGAGCTGATATCGAAAAAAAAGAAACGCTGGTGAAGCGATTGAGGGAGTATGACAGTAATATAACCTCAATCGTAATCAACATCAACACAAGACGTGACAATGTAATATTGGGATATGAGACCAAGACGATATATGGCAAGGATTCCATAAGGGACAGCATCACACTGTCTACCGGGGATACTATTGCTTTTGATATTAGCGCCAATTCTTTCTATCAGGTGAACCATGACCAGATGGAGAAGCTGTACAGTAAGGCGTTAGAATATGCAGGGCTCACTGGCCAAGAGTCGGTGTGGGACCTGTATTGTGGAATAGGCACCATAACCCTGTCCATGGCTACAAATGCCAAGCAGGTATATGGTGTAGAGGTAGTGCCACAGGCTATAGAGAACGCCAGGGCTAATGCAGCTCTTAATCATATAGATAACGTAGAGTTCTTCTGCGGTGAGGCAGAGGTGGTGTTGCCTGAGTTTTATGACAAGGCTTACAGCCAGTCCAATGCAACGGATATGATTACTCCGGACGTAATAGTGGTGGATCCACCTAGAAAAGGATGCGACAATCGCTGTCTTGATACGATGCTTCAGATGAAGCCTGGACGTATCGTCTATGTAAGCTGTGACAGCGCAACACTTGCCAGAGACCTCAAATATCTGTGTCAGGGCGGGTATACAGTGGAAAAGGTAACACCGGTGGACCAGTTTGCAAATACAATGCATATAGAAACCGTCGTACTATTATCGCGCAAAGCTCCAGTTTAAGTGGGTTTTAGGCGATATTTTGAAATAAATGAGACAGTTTCAAGCATGGGAAAAGACATAGTGATGGTGTATGACAAAAATAATATCTCAAAATGCATTTGTGGTTATAGCTTCGTATGAAATTATTATCTTCATATTGAAATAAAGATAAAAAATGAAAGCAGGAAGAAAAAAAGTGTTAGAACAGATTAAGAATTTTGGCATCATCGGAGTATTATGTTTTATAATTGATTTTGCTGTTTTTCGATTTAGTAATTTGTTTTTTGTGTTACTTGGTTTAGATAGGGCTTTTGCAAGCTATTATTTGATCTCTGGAATATTAGGTTTTTTGATTTCGGTTATAGTAAATTATAGATTGAGCATGAAATATGTATTTATTCGTAAAGATGATATTTCTGTAAAAAAGGAATTTACTATATTTGTTTTACTAAGTGTCTTTGGATTGGTATTAAATGAGATTATTTTGTATTTAGGAATTGATATCATATATCCGAGAGTATATATCTTAAATGTATATATGACATATGGTTTTGCAAAGAACTATTTTTTTAAGATTATAGCGACAGGTATAGTAATGGTTTATAATTTTGTAACTAGGAAGATATTTTTGGAGAGAAAATAGAATTAAACTTACCGAACTACCAGCCAACTTTCCCAGGCAGACGACTATTCGTCTGCCTGTTTTATTTCCATTTCTGCAACCGTTTCCAAAAACAATATCCTTTCGTGCCAAAAATCAGCCTTTCGTGCCAAAGGTATTTCAAAACGTTATTTTTAATGATAAATTGAAATCAACATAAGGGGCGAATAATGGATTACAGGACAATTGTGAACATTTTGTGAATTTCTACAAAATTATCTGTGATGTACCCAAAAAATATAATAGAATATACTAGTTACCCCCTCTATAGAACAATTATTGATATTTTCGTATTAAGTGACGCAAGGATATCAGATGTGGTTCTATAATATTTCAAGGCATATCATGGAGTTGCTATGACAAAAAAAGAACTTCACAGACTGAGCAAATTGGACCTGATACAATTACTACTGACTGAGACGCAACGCAACGCAGCCCTCAAGGCCGAGCTTGCAGAGTCGGAGGCAAAGGTAGATGACCTCTCAGATCTGTCAGATAGATTGAAGGACAAGCTGACTGACAAGGACGATCAGATACAAGTCCTCAAGGATCGACTAAAAGAAAAAGATGA
The DNA here is from genome assembly GCA_021442555.1 of Pseudobutyrivibrio sp. Taxonomy (GTDB): domain Bacteria; phylum Bacillota; class Clostridia; order Lachnospirales; family Lachnospiraceae; genus Pseudobutyrivibrio. The sequence goes on from JABUSV010000015.1 coordinate 6,638, forward strand.
ACAAAGAGATACCCTCAAGCTTAAGCTTGATAACAAGGATGAGCAAATCAATCGTCTCAAGGACAAGCTGGATGCCAAGGATGAAGAGATAGACAAGCTAAGGAAGAGACTATTAAAAGAAAAATAGAGGGTAGACAGTCATATGAGTAAGTTTAACAAGACAGAGATAAACATAGATGAGATAGAGATGCCATCGGCCGAGACGCTGGAGGCTGAGATAGGTGATCTCAAATACAAGACAAGATTTATCAGAATACTGAGGAACACCATACTTACACTGGTGGTTGTGGTGGCCATAGCGGTTATTGTATCCATGATGTTCATGCCGGTATTGCAAATAAATGGTATGTCAATGTCAGATACGCTGTACAGCGAGGACATAGTGGTGTCCTTCAGCCACGTCAAATGCGAGACTGGAGACGTAGTTGCTTTTTATTTTAACAACAATATCTTGGTAAAAAGGGTTATCGCCCGCTCAGGACAGTGGGTTGATATAGATGACGAAGGCAACGTATATGTGGATGGCGCAATTATCGACGAGCCATATATCTCAGAGAGAGCCTTCGGAGATTGCAACATCGAGCTGCCTTATCAGGTGCCTGATGGAAGACTATTTGTTATGGGAGACCATAGATCGACTAGCGTAGACAGTCGAAACACAGCTATCGGATGCGTAGCTGAGGAGATGTTAGTAGGTAAGGTGGCATACAGGATTTGGCCACTGAGTGACATAGGGATAATCGAGTAGTAGATAGGAAAGAAGCATGAAGCGAGATATCGAAAGTACTATTGCTAAGACAACTGAAGAAAAGCTGGCTGATAAGCGACAGAGAAACAAGTGGACAGTTATTATATCTGCACTTGCTGTAGTTACAGCTATAGGCGTGGGATTCGGTCTCAGATATATAGGCCAGGCGTTGAACCACATCGCTATTGACTATGAGTGTGAGATAGAGGGACTCCATGAGCATACAGATGAGTGCTACAAGGTAGACGAGGATGGCGAGTACATCTTGGATGACAAGGGCGAGAAGATTCTTATCTGTGGCATCGCAGACTATCCTGAACACAAGCACAACAGATATTGCAATGATAAGTTTGGCGATCTGACCTGTAAACTGAAGGAGAAGAGTCACAAGCATACAGATGAGTGCTACAAGACTGAGAAGGAACTGGTATGTGAGCTTGATGAGCTTAGCGAAAAAGAAGCAGAGGCCATGAACAAAGCAGTGGCTGATGACAAGGATCCATACCAGGTTCTCGAGGATATGAGAGCAGGCAAGGCTGAGGCTACACCAGAGGCTACCAAGGCGCCAGAAGCAACCAAGGCACCAGAGACAACCTCAGAAGCTACTCCTGCCCCTGAGGCAACAGCGCAGGATGGAGCAGAGACAACCCCGGAAGCTACACCAGAGGCAACTCCAGAAGCTTCTCCTGAGGCAGAGGAGCCAGCAACTGTATCTGAGGACTCAGAAGAAGAGGTTGAGATAGCTGATGAAGAAGCTCCTACAGCTACTGAGTTTGTAGAGCACAAGCACACCAATGATTGTTACAAATACACCAAGGTTCTCGTATGCGGTGAGCTGGAGACTCAGGTAAAGCATGATCATACAGAAAGCTGTATCCACGAGCGTGAGCTCACAGATGCAGAAAAGGCAAAGCTGAACAAGGCCAATAAGAAGTTGGACCCTGACAAGGAATACTCCAAGGAATACAAGGATGACAAGTATGTTGTCACAGTAACCTACATGGGCACAGCCGAGATTCCAGAGGAAGCAGAGCTTAGAGTAGAGGAAGTAAAGACTCCTAAGGAAGTAACAGAAAACGAAGAGCTCTTAGAGGAAATCAAGGAGAGCGTTGCTGAGAATGATGACGAATTAAATGCTGAAGATATTGACATAGAAATCGCAGATACAATATCTCTTGATATCGGATTCTATCTGGATGGCGAGGAAATAGAGCCAAAGGCTGAGGTAAAGGTATCGGTAGAGTTTCGCGAGAAGTCTGCAGAAGAAGTTGGCGAGATGACAATCATCCACAGCAAGGAAGAAGGCGAAGTTGAACTAGTAAAAACAACTCCTGCAGAAGAAGATGGCAAGGTAGAGTTTGAAGCTGATTCCTTCTCGATATACACCTTTGCAACCACTAATAAAAGAATTACCAATCCTGCAGCTGGTATATACAAATATAACAGTACCAATTTTGAACTCAGATACAACGATACAGAGAATGCTTTTTTGACAGATGCGTATGCAAGATATCGTATTGCTAATGGTACATTGGGACAGGTTGCCAGTAATTTCCATATAGTAGCTTTTGATACAGTAGAGAGCGGTACACATATAAATGGTAACATCCTGGCTAAGAATGGTAACATTACCACAAATAACTGGGGAACAAACTGTAAAAATGGTGTTGGTGTTACAGAACTGTCATATATTCAGAATCTAAAGACCAGCAATATGATAGGTGCAATCCCAGACATGGGTGCAACCAATAATGCACCTCATGCAGTTGTAGTAGGTGACAAAATTAAATGGGAGACATATAAGGAGAACCAAAACGATAGGTTTAAAATTGGCAATCAGGATATTACATTTAATTCTGACAGCGCTCTGTTATATGTAAAGGACTATAACTCCAGTGAAGCACCATTTATTAATTTTGCTACAGTAGAAGCTGAAGTAAGGGAAGTAAGCGCTTCGTTATATAATTATAGTGACAGCAATGTAAGTACTCACCTTGTGAAAACAAATACAGAAGCTTATCGTTTCATTAGACTTGAGAATGCTGATTATGCCGGCTATGTAACAATAAAAGCCGAAGAATTGGCTGGCGACAGTATTATGATGCTTGGATTTGATAAGACCAAGCATGGTAGTCTTGTAGTAAATGTAGATTGCAGCAACATTGCAAGAGGCGATACAGTAAACTTTGCCAGCGGAGCTCCAATTTATTATTCAAAGAATCCAACAAATCCTGGTCAGCCGGAAGGAACGAATGAAACAGTAGATTTTTCTGGTGGAAGAGTAATATGGAATTTTGTTAATTCTGATGGAATTACAATAAAGAATCTTCAGAATTTAACTGGTGCGATAATAGCTCCGGGAGCAGATTTATATGTTAGCAATATGAATGGTAACATTATCGGTAAAAACGTTCATATTACAGGTGAGACACATAGAACAGACTTTACAGGAATTGTAATACCTTTTAATGCTGCTTTCTCAGGTGTTAAAACAGTAAACGGACAGCCTACAGGAGTAGGAGAGAGTTTTACATTTATTCTTAGCAAGAGAAGCTATGATAACAGTAATGGTAAATGGGTTGAGATAGAACGAACAGTCAGCAAACCTGGCAGTGGAAGTATTGATTTTGCAGGTGAGACTTATAAACGCTCAGATGCCAATAAGACCTATTATTATATGATAGAAGAGGCTGAAGATACCAATAAGCTCAATTACGTATTTGACAAGCATGTATATGTAATCAAGGTAGTAGTAGAGCAAACTGGTGAACGAATGGCCGCAAAATCCACTGTGTTCAGGTTTGATAATAAAGCTGCAGTAAGTTTTACCAATTCAGGACAGCTGATTTATTCAGACAGTAATATATGCCAAAAGGCAAATGAGTATACAGTTGATAATGCTGATTTCAACAATACAACTCTAAGAGAGTTTTATGTTGAAAAGAAGTGGGTGGGTATAGATGGCAGTCCTCTATCAAGTGAAGACACAGATATACCTGGTACTATAGAGGTAGAGCTAAGAAGATATACTATTAACGCTGATGGCAATAGAGTAAATGATGAAGCTGTAGCTGAGAAAAGTCATATTACCCTTAGCAGGAACAACTCTTGGAAGGGTAGCTGGAGCGGCCTGAAGCCTGCTGATGATAGTGGTAATACATATTATTATTATGCATTAGAGTTGACTGTACTTGAAAAGTTTGAACAGGTACAAGACAATACAGTTCGCGAAGGAAAAACATCGGATACAGCCTATATCATTACCAACAAGAAAAAGCCTTCGACTACCAGTCTGTGGATTGAAAAGGAATTCTTTGTTGCAAATAAGGAAAATGCAACTGACTTTGATAAGGATTATGCAAAGGTATCTAATCCATATGTAGGAGATGAGGCTGAGGGTTCAGTAACTGTCAAGGTTGTCAGAGCTACTGCTCCTGTGGACAGTGAGAACTGGTCTGAGTGGCAAGAATATTCGGTACCAGTTGGAACGACATATCAAATAAATAGTGGTACTGTGCAAACAGTAACAGCTAACCAAAGCGAATATGTAATCCCTATAGATAAAAATACGACAAGATGGTACATGGAATTCCAGGGATTGCTAGCATATGAGATTACATCAGATGGCAAAGTATTAAAGTGCAAATACAGTGCAAGAGAAATGAGCTGTACTTTAGCGGCGTTTCCATATAATGCCGGAACCGATGATGCTGGAGCAATGGTCGTTGATGATACAACAAATCCAGCGTATTGGCAATGGAATTGTCCAGTTGGATTCAAAGCATATATCAAGAATAAGTGTGTTGCAACTACAGAGCTTGATGTATATAAGAAATGGCTGACATTTGCTGGTACACCAGACACTATGGACAAAACCAAGAACGCGGATGTGTTCATCAGGTTTAAGCTATATCGCCATGGTGCTGCAGAATCAGATAAGGCTGAGATAGGGGCATATGAGTTAAAGGCAGACTCAGTAGCAGAAGATCCAGTTGACAGTGCATATACAGTAGATGGATATGTTATTGCGGCAGAACCAAAGGGTAGTCCTGATTTATGGGCAGCCAATATATCTAACCTTCCAAAATATTATGTTGATAGAGATGGAAAGCTTGCTGAGTGGAACTATTCAGTAGCCGAAGTCGTTGATAATGATGGATATGGTTATCAGGGATATAAGCTTGTATCTGAGGAAGGTAATAACACAGATGGAGGGCATGTTTGGACAATCACCAACCAGTCCACCGAATCCTACGCCTTACCAGAGACTGGAGGCAGAGGAACATTAATCTATAGAATCAAACGCTGGTTCAGGCAGCTGAGGTTCTAATATAACTTTTGCTTAAAGGCATAGTCCTTTAACATATATTGTTTCTTAAATTAATTACAATAAGAAAAGGAGTTTTTATGAGAAAGAAACTTTTAGCATTGCTTGTAGCAATGACAATGACAATGGGCATGAGCACGGTAGCGTTCGCGGAGCCATCGACATCATCGTTTGATCTTGACACTACTAAAACAAATGAGACTCACGCTTATGAGCTCTATCAGTTATTAACAGGTACTTATAATGATAATACCAAGTCTCTTGGTGATATCGAGCTTGGTGCGTCAATGGATTCTTACACAGGAACAGCACAGGATATTGCAGACATGTTTGAAGGTAAGTCAGAGGCTGAAGCACAGGAAGCTGCTGCAGCACTTACAGGCCTTAAAGCAGTTGATTCAAATGATAAAGGTGACTTTAGCGGTCTTGTTCCTGGTTACTACCTCATTAAGGATGTAACTGATGGTACTAGCCTTAAGCAGGATTCTATCTACGAACCAGTATTATTCTTGGCTCCTCGTGATACTAAGTCTAATAGCAAGGTTGATACCGTATCTGTTGAAAAGAAAACAGAAGATATCAATGATTCTACAGGCTTAAAAGAGAAGGAAGTAGACTCAGCTGACTATGATTTAGGAGATAAGATTCCTTTCCAGTACACATCTAAGGTTCCAACTAATGCAGATAAGTATGTTAACGGATATACATTTATCTTCCATGATAAGATGAGTGCAGGACTTACATTTAATAATGATATTAAAGTTACAGTAAATGGTGTTGCTTACGAAGTTACTACAAACGCTCCTGGCACAGATGATGCTACATTTGATGTAGTTGTTGCAGGCTTAGAAGGATATCCTGGCGCTACTGTAGTTGTAACCTATAGTGCTACTTTAAATGGTGATGCTGTTATGGGTTCTGCAGGCAACTCAAATGAGGTTATTCTTGAGTTTACAAATGATCCACAGGGTGAAGGAACAGGTATGACAGTTCCTGATATCAATATCATTTTCACATACGGTATAACAGTAAATAAGACTGATGAGGGCGGTGACCCACTTGAGGGAGCAGCATTTGCACTCTATAAGTACACAAATAGTGACGTTGCGATTACAAGAGACAATGCAAAGACACTTACAGATGGTTGGGAAGTTGTAGCAGATTTTACAGATACTGTTAAAGGTGAAGAGACAACATTTGCATTCAACCATATTGATGATGGTTTCTACAAGCTTGTTGAGACAAAGACTCCAGCAGGATATAACACAATTGATGATCAGTACTTTGTAGTTGAAGCTTCTCACAAAGATGGTGAGGCTCCATCACTTACTAACCTTGAAGGTACAGCAATCGATGGAACAATAGAGCTTACTGCTGATAAAACAAATGGCACATTAAAAACTGATATCGTTAACCAGACTGGTGCACTCCTTCCTTCAACAGGTGGTATCGGTACAACAATCTTCTATATCATTGGCTGCATCCTCGTAGTTGGTGGTGGCGCAATGCTCTTCGTTAAGAAGAAGATGGGCCAGGAAGAGGCTTAAATAAAATAATATGGGAGTGGGGACTCCCTCAGTATTCGCTCGATAATAATCGAACGAATACAGCTCCCTTACTGCGGGAGCCTTATATAGCCCCCCGCAGTAAGGGGGCATGTTCCACGAAGCTGGCACCTTCACGTGGTGTGGAATGAGCAACGCAGCATAAGTTGCGGCCAAGAACAGCAGCAAGAGAGATGGCAGAGAATAAGACTAAGAAAAAAAAGAAAAAATCATCTAAAGGCTCAAAAGCCTTTAACATAACATTTGGAGTAGTCATAGCAGTAGGTATAATGGTTTTGCTCTATCCCACAGTATCAGACTGGTGGAATCAGAGACATGCATCCCAGGCTATTGCATCATATCAGGCGAAGGTAGAGAATATCGATACATCAGAAAAGGATGCAATGTTTGCAGCGGCAAGAGAGTTTAACGCCAGCCTTGGAATAGGACTTAGCCTGACCTTGGATGAAGAGAAGACCAAGGAATACTATGACATATTGGATATTACCGGCACAGGTATCATGGGATACATCAACATCCCAACCATATCTGTGAATCTGCCTGTATACCACGGCACCGAGGATACAATCCTTCAAGTTGCCATAGGACATATCGTGGGTACATCCTTTCCAGTAGGTGGAGAGAGCACTCATGCAGTGGTGTCAGGACACAGAGGCTTGCCATCGGCGATGCTGTTCACAGATTTGGACAAGCTGGTAGAGGGGGATATTTTTACCATAACTATTCTTGATGAGGTAGTTACTTATCAGGTAGATCAGATTAGGATTGTATTACCAGAGGATGTCAGCAATCTGGCCATTGAAGAGGGCAAGGATTACTGCACCATGGTTACATGTACTCCATATGGAGTAAACTCACACCGAATGCTGGTGCGAGGTAAACGAATAGATAACATCGAGGCTGCCAAGATATACAAGATCGAGGCGGAGGCAACTCGAATATCACCAACAAAGGTTATGTTTGGTGTGGCTGTGCCGCTAACCATATTGGCAGGAGCTCTGTCACTGTGGGCTGAGGGCTACACGCTGATAACCAGAAGAAGTCATAAAAAGATACTTGATGACCTGGAGACAGATGCATCTAAGAATGCGGGAGGAACCGAGGATGAAGAATAGAAGCAAGGCGTTGCTTTCAATAGTTCTCACAATATGTATGATACCTATGGTGGCTATGGGCGTTAACGCCTCCAATGCCAAAGACCAGAAGGCGACAGTCACTGTTGTGGCAGATCCAAACTGTGATAAATATATTTCAGACGCTTCTAAATATGGCCATATAGTCTATGATCTGTACAAAGTAGATGTATCTGACATAACAGATGAAGAAAAAGAAGATTATAATCTGCTGGCTCAGAATGAGCTGAAGAAGCATATTACAGCCAATGAAAATGGCAGTTATGATCAAAAGGATACTCCTGACATAGCGGGTACATCACTTGGAACCAAGCTTACCATAGAAGATCCTGGCACCTATCTTTTGGTGGCAAGAGGTGTGGTAAACGAAGGTGGTACATCAGAGCAGATAGATAACGACATCAGAGAAGTTGCCAAGGTTGGTGCAGATGGAAATGATACCGCAAAGTCTCTGGCAAGTCATATCAGAATAGGGGCTAATTACTTTACAGTATCGCCTCAGCTTATTACAGCACCTTACAAGGAAGATGAGAATCATAACAGATTAGCTTCAAGTGATCTAAAGGGTACATGGGTATACGATCAGACTGTTACTCTTAAGATGATAGGTGATCCGGACACAGGATCCATCGTTATTAATAAGACCCTGACTGGATACTATGAGGGACAAAAGGAAGCAAAGTGCCTGTTTCAGGTAGATGTGTTCTATCCGGATGAAAATACACTGTATTCCAGTGAAGTATATGATATTACTTTTACATCAGCAGGAGAAAAGCATCTGGAGGTGCAGGGTATTCCGCTAGGATCTCATGTAAAGATATATGAGGTATATTCGGGAGGAAACTATGTATCTAATATAGCTTATCCTCAGTACAATGAAGTCGTGGTTTTAGATTCCAACGAAAAACCTTCTGTCGGCTTTATTAACACTCCAAAGAAGACTAATGGTGGTGGTGGAGTAACTAACCACTTTGAGTACAAGGATGATGGTGATGGAATCAGATGGTTTTGGACTCAGATTGCGGACAATGTTGATACAATAAACGGTCGTATCAAGGAGTTTTTACAGAATACACTAACATCTGATAACACACAGTAAGAGGAACCAAGGATGAAGATTAAACAAGCAATACCGGTGCTACTGGCAGCTGGATTCATTTTCACAGGACAAATAAATAGTGCCAATGCTTATTTTACAACCTATGTTACAGCCAGGGGCGGATATGAGTTGTCCTGGTGGCACGAGGAAGACATCAAGGAGGAGTTTGGTAACTGGAACAAGACAGTGACTATTTCCAGTAAAGAGGGCTCTATTCCTGTTTTTGTCAGAGCCAGAGCCTTTGCAGGCAGTGATCATCAGTTGACTTATGACGGCGGTAGTGGATGGACGGCAGGCACAGATGGATATTATTACTATAATGATGCGTTGTACAGCGGACAGACTACCACAGGACTTATAGTAGGTATCCCTGACACCAAGCTAAAAACACCAAGACTTGGGGATAATTTTAACGTATCAGTGGTATACGAGACTATCCCTGCTGAGTTTGATGATAATGGAGCTCCTATTAATGCAGCTTCAGCCAAATGGGATAATCCGATAGGAGCCGTAACAGAAGACCATGATGGCACGCTTCAGTCTGATGATACAAACAATGGTGGAGGTGAAGACAATGAATAGATTCAAGCATTTTCTTACCTCTAATGTGGGTATAGCCACAAGCTTTGTGTTGGCAGCAGGACTGTTACTTTTCGGCTCTGTAGGTGGTGCCAGAGCAGCACTTACCTATTACTCTGACAACTATTCTTCACAGGTTCAGATGAGAGATATCGGTATCACTCTTGTGGAGAATGGCAACAGAATATCCAACAGAGACTACTTTGAAGAAGTGGCAGATGGAACCTGGGATGAACACACAGGTGTACTCTTGGCAGGTATGCTTCCAAAGGATGCTAATGGTCAATCTGAATTCTTTAAATTTGGCGAGAAATATGAGGAAAGGCTTCAGGTAGAAAACTCAGGAACAATAGATACTTATGTTCGAGTAACTCTATACAAGTATTGGGTTGATAAAGAGGGACATAAAACTTACGATATGGATCCAGCTATTATAGAGATTATTCCATCAGATAATGGAGCCTGGACAAAAGATGATTCTGCAACAACAGCAGAACGTCAGGTGTTCTATTATAACAGTAAGCTCCCAAGTGGTGGCGTCACACCTGAGCTTACCAGTGCTATCAGGATAAATGGACAGCTGGAAGAACACGTGACCCTGGTAGAGAAGAAGATAGAGAATACTAACTACAAGTACTGGTCATATGACTACAACGGATATCAGTTTATTATCGAAGCTACGGCAGATGCTGTTCAGGATCATAATGCTCAGGATGCTATTCTTTCAGCATGGGGCAAGCATGTAACTGTAGCAAACGATACATTAACACTTAACGCATCAGGCGCACAGGGGGAGGATTAGCATGAAGAATAGAATTACAATTCTGCTTTTAAGCCTTGTCTGTGTGATGGGCGTTGCAGGAGCTTCGAAAACTGTATACGCGGATACTCTTGAAGGTGACCCAAACTGGAAGGTTACTTTTACCAGCGATAAGAAGATGGATAGCAATTTTTCCAGCGGTAACATGAACGATACCCTGGATTTGCTTCAGCCTGGTGATGATGCCAGCTTCAAGGTTACTATAGCCAACACCTATGGTAATGATACAGACTGGTACATGAGAAACGAAGTCATCGAGTCTTTGGAGGATGCTTCAAAGACAGCAGCAGGTGGTGCTTACTCATACAGACTGGCATATGTTAATCCCGATGGAGTAGAGCAGGTGCTCTATGACAGCGAGAGTGTCGGTGGTGTAGATTATACAACAGGTAAGCAGGGCTTACACGAGGCTACAGATGCGTTGGATGAGTTCTTCTATCTGGATACGTTGCCTTCAGGAAAGACTGGCTACGTTACTCTTAAAGTATTATTAGACGGTGAAACCCAGACTAACAACTATCAGGATACTCTGGCAAAGCTGCAGCTTAACTTTGCTGTAGAGCTTCCAACCGATGGTCAGGGAGAAGAGCGTCAGGGCAGAGAAGTCATAAAATATGTAGACAGAAACAGAAATCTCACAGATAATGACGTGGTTCGTCGACAGACTACTACAGTAAAGACAGGTGATGAGACTAAGCTTGGTTTACTTTATACCATGGCAACAATTCTTGGTCTGTTATGTGTATTCACAGGTGTAATGGGTGTCAGAGCCAGGAGAAAAGGAGGCGTAAGATGAAAAAAATCAAAGCGTTTCTTTTAGCACTAGCTCTTGTTATCACATTGCTTCCTGCTAATATGGTACAGGCTGCTGGAATAACTGATATTACTTCTTTTAAGGACTATTATTCAACAGAAGGCTTTGCTTACAAAGTGCGTATATATGCAGGATCTCAGGGCCTATTTGCTAATGGAACCGATGAGTATGTGACGTATGTTCAGCCTGGTATCACATTGAATTTTCAGGAAATGCTGAACATGAAGCTCTACGACGACAGCAAGTACTATGTCAGAGGTCTTCGTGAAAGTGGTAAGGATAATGATACCGTAAAAGGCTGGGCATTTACAGTCAATGAAGACCTGGACCTTGTAGTGGCTTATGGTCTCCAGGGCGGCGATATAGAATATACTATCGAGTATGTAGATGCTGAAGGCAATGAGCTGGCTCCTGCTGAGAAGCATTATGGTAATGATGGAGACAAACCTGTAGTAGCTTTCAAGTATATTACTGGCTATGTTCCACAGGCATATAACCTTACAAAAACCTTAAAAGCAGGCGAAAGTAACGTATTCAGATTCGTCTACACTCCAGGCAACGCTGGCAACTACATCTATACCATCGGTGATGACGGCACAATAATCGTCTACCGTGATGGCGGTGAGACTGTAACCTACACCCCTGGTCAGATTATTGACGAGGGCACAATAGGTGGTGGAGTAACTGTAATCACCCAGGGTGGTGGTGGCGCAGGCGGTGACGGAGGTGCTAATATTCCTGATGAGGCAGTGCCAGAGGCAGGCCCAAGAGACCTTGTTGACCTTGACGATGGCGAGGTTCCATTGGCAGGTGGCGAGGGCTTTGGACTTCCATTCGAGTACATCGATGACCCTGCTACGGCTCTGGCGTTCTCACAGATGCCAGCATCTATTATTGCCATTATTGTGCTAAGCTTTGTTGCTATCCTGGCAGTAATCGGATTTATCGTATACTCTATCATCAGAAAGAAGAAAGAGGACAAGGCTATCGACGATATGCTTGACTCTAACGAAGCTTTACAGGATTTGGACAAGCAAATACAAGACTTGGATAAGGATAAATAAAATGACAAAGGACAGATCAATATGGGCTGTCCTTTTTCGTGTGTTCGGAAAGGTGCTGGTGGCGTTGGTGCTTCTTATAGCCATACCATCTGCGCTCCCTCGCTTCATGGGCTACGAGGTGTACAACATCGTTAGCGGAAGTATGGAGCCAGGCATACCTGTAGGCTCAGCAGCCTATGTAAAGTATGTCAATCCCATCGACGTAGAAGAAGGACAGGTAATAGCATTTTTATCAAGAGACTCGGTTATACTACACCGTGTTATGTTACATGACAGAACTCAGCAGACTCTCATCACAAAGGGTGACGCCAACATGGCAGAGGATATGTGGCCAGTAGGCTACAACGATGTGATAGGCATTATGGACCTATCAGTACCATACATTGGCAGCCTCATGGATGTGGCTACCTCTTTTATGGGAAAAGTCTACCTCATGTGTGTGCTTATAGCAGGAGTGATATTTCAGCTTATAGCAGGTTCCATGGAAAAGAAGCAAGAGGGCGATACTGGAACAAAGGCAGAGGCTGATACATCAGACACACCAGCCCCTCGCCAGTCCAACAGCAGCTCGAAAATATTCATGAGTCTATTTGTAATATTACTGACTGCTTTTTCGGTGGTGATAGTGGTTATAGTAAATATACGCTTAGATTACGCAAAAGAGCGCAAAATCGACGATATAGCCGCTGACACCTATTCTACAACCACGGAAGAGGATAATAGTCTTAAATGCCCTAAAACGGTAGATTTTGTGGCATTGAAAGAAATCAATCCTGAAATCATCGGCTGGCTGTACTGTGAAGGGACAGAAGTTGATTTTCCAATATGTGCTACAGACAACAACGATTACTATCTGAGTCATGCCTATGACGGCACTCCAAAACGAAGCGGAAGCATATTTTTGGAGGCCGCAGATAAGACAGATTTTTCAGATACCAACTCTGTTATATACGGTCACAATATGTTAGACGGTTCCATGTTCCATTGTCTCGAGCAGTGGCAGGACCAGAAGTTCTACGAGGAACATGACCATATGTGGCTTATTACGCCTGAAAAGACATATCGTATTAACATTTTTTCCGGTTATGTAACGGATGCATTCTCTAGTACGTACACAGTTTTTACGGATTATGGCGAATTAACAAAAGAATACATAAATAATGCATTTTCTTTGTCAGATTTTTACCCAGTTTATGAAAAATGTGATATACTAGTTGACGGAGATTACTCTCAGAAGTACGTCTTATTATCTACTTGCGCATATAACTACAAGAACGCCAGGTATGTACTTCATGGGAAGCTAATTGAAGGAGAATAAATGCGTTATATCAAGTTATCGAATGTCGAACCTGGGATGGTGCTTGGAGCGGACATTTTCGATGCCCACGGAAGGATTTTACTAGGTCGCAATGCTGAACTTGGTGAAGAATATATTAACAGACTTTTAGATTTGGGATTTGACGGCGTATATGTTGATGATGAGATGTCAGCAGGTATTGACGTCAGTCCTATGATTTCCCCTGAGTTACGCAACAGGGGTATAGAATGCGTCAGATGCCAGGATTTGGACGGATGCGCAGAAGTTGCCCGAGAGATTGTTAACGAAATACTCAAAAAGGGATCCATATCGTTAGATATGGCTGATTTGCGTGAAACAGATGATTACACTTATGCCCACTCTATTAACGTAGCTATATACAGCTGCGTTATTGGAATGGGTTTTGCTATGTCTGAGGACCAGTTGGAAGAGCTGGTTGTGGCAGGTTTACTCCACGACCTTGGCAAGCTTGCCATTCCTGCTGAGATTCTCAATAAGCCAGGAAGACTTACCCCTGAAGAGTTTGAGATTATGAAATCCCATGCCAAGCTCAGTTATGAGCTTATCAAGGACAGATGGGATATTAATGCATTGGTTAAATCGGCAGTACTCTTTCATCATGAAAACGTTGATGGAAGTGGTTATCCTCGCGGCCTCAAGTCGGATGAGCAGATACCATATGTAAAGATTATACATGTAGCGGATGTATATGATGCACTGGTGTCCAAGCGACCATACAAGAAGCCTTATTCGGCGTACGATGCCTGCGAGTTTATGATGGGTGCATGCGGAATCATGTTCGAAGAGGAAGTGGTTAGGGCCCTTCTCAAATATGTTCCATTGTATCCAAAGGGCAAGGAGATGATTCTTTCCGATGAACGCAAATGTATCATCGTGGAGAATGGCGGTTATCACAACCTTCGCCCGATTGTCAGACTTATGGACGGAACAGATATCGATTTGTCTGAGCGCGAATACATGGATCTTACCATTCGTGCCGACGACGATCTGGAGGTCCTTGATTCTGAGATGGAGAAGCGACGTTCAGAGATTCTCAATTCACATGTGAGATGCAACCTGCTGATAGTGGACGACATGATTACCAATCTGCAGCTGTTACGCAACATTCTTGAGCCAATACACAACATCACCTTGGTTAAGAGTGGAGCTCAGGCTATCGCCTATGTGAATAAGAACGGAAGACCAGACGCAGTGCTTCTTGATATTGACATGCCACAGATGGATGGCATAGAGACCGCCAAACAACTTAGGGAGATGACTGATAATGAATTGCCTATTATCTTTGTGTCTGCGCTATCTGATAAGGAGACAGTGGCCAAATGCAATGCAATAGGGGCGGATGGATATATTCTTAGACCATACAAGCCAGCCTTTATCAAGTCCGAGATTAAGCGTGTACTTACAGGAAGGGGGGACTGTGAATAATGGCTGTGTCTATGGAACACTTGCTGTACGTACTGTTTACAGCAATATCATTTTTTACGTTCTTAAAATTTCTTAGTGGCAGATTGTACCTGTATCAACATCGTATGTTGCCTGTTATTGCGGGTATAATCACCGTTTTCGATTTCTACATAATCGCTATTCCTTTGACTGACAAAATAGACGGTGTGGGGATGCTGAGAGTGCTTGCCAACATGAGCAGCACTGTCGTTATGTTTATGATGTTTTTCTATATGCTGGAGATTATGCAGCCTAGGCACTACAAAGTTGTAAGAGTTATCGTTCTTACGATTATGATTGTAGTGTGTCTGGCGCAGTTTGTAGTCTACAGAATTGACTGGCCAGGATACAGTCTGGACGCCATAGCGGGGCTTACCATACTCTTTGGCTGTCTCTACAACATCAAATGCAAAAAAGAAACAGGCAGATTTGACAAGGAAGATGAGGCTATATCTCAGATAATGATGTTTACCTTTGTCCTGTCTGTTGTGGCATATGTAGTTCAGTCGGTTCTTTTACCCGGCAATTACATGGTAACAGCCATAGCCTTTGCCATTGACTGTGTGTTGTATTATGACATAGCACAGAACAATCGCATCGAGGATACAGAGGCCATCTTAAAGGGCACAATCTTTGATCTCATGGAAGAGCCTGTGTTGCTTTTTAACAGAAAGTTCGTGTTAATCGACATGAACAGTGCAGCTGATGCAGCGTTTCCTACAGTTGAGGGCTTGGAGTTCGCTTTTGAGGATGGTGATATCAACAAAAAATGTACTCTGGTAGAAAAGCTCATCAACCGCGAGGAGGCATACCGAGACCTGTATGTGGGAGAAGACTGGTACAAACTCCATGTGACTGAGGTCAAGGACATGGGCGAAGTGAGAGGTTACATCGTAACAGCTGCTGATATCACCGACAAATATCGTCAGGTGGCAGAGGCTCGTACCGAGACCAAGGAAAAGAGCCAGTTTCTGGCGCAGATGTCCCATGAGCTTCGCAGTCCTTTGCATGCAGTGATAGGTCTTAGTGATATATTATTGGGCAAGCACGATATCTCCAACAAGAATCGTGGTCTTGTAAGACACATCAAGAATTCTTCAGACAGACTTCTTGACCTGGTAGATGCCATCTTAGACTACAGCAAGCTGGAGTCTGGCAAGTTTACTTTTGCAGAGAGCAAATACAGCGTAGACAAGCTCCTTACAGAGCTGGCTTATGACAATATAATCAACCTTGGTAACAAGGATGTAGACATGACTATCTCAGTTAACACTGAGTTTCCTAGACATCTCTACGGGGACAGTGTGCGTGTCAGAGAGATATTACAGAATTTAATTGGCAACGCCATCAAATTCACAGAGCACGGCAGTGTTATGGCCGAGCTTAGCTTTTTTAAGGAGGAGACTCGTTACAAGATAGAGTTTTCCATCAAGGATACAGGTATCGGCATGTCACCAGACCAGATCAGGACGGTGTTCTCAGAGTATGTATCTTATTCTGATGACACATTTAACGAGGGCACAGGTCTGGGACTTAGCATAGCCAAGCAGATTATTGACCTGCTGGGTGGGCAGATCAAGGCTGAGAGCGACGGTATCACAGGTTCAGTTATATCCGGTTTCTTTTACCAGGCGAGAACTGGTGCGGAGATGCGCCCACCTAAGCTATACAACAAGCACTCAGTAATACATCAGGAGGTGGCTTTCTCACCTGAGATGATTCCTGACTGGATATGCCCTGGCGCAAAGATACTTGTGGCTGACGATATGAAGATCAATCAGGAGATTTTTGCCCAGCTTTTGGCACCATGGAAATGTCAGGTGGATCTGGTTTCAGATGGAACAGAGGCTGTTAACATGGCCAAGTATAATGACTATCAGCTGATATTCTTAGACCATATGATGGTTAAGTGCTCGGGCTTTGAGGCTGCTGAGCAGATTAGAAAATTCAACGAAGAGGTGCCTGTTGTGCTGGTTACTGCCAATACTGCAGACAGCGTAAGACAGAGCATCACAGAATATGGAGTTACTGATTTCCTTGGCAAGCCAGTGAGAGGCCAGGAACTTCAGGCTATATTGGACAAATATATTGCTGCGGCTTATCGTGAGAAGGATTATCACAGACCAGCTTCCCGTCGTCACAGAAGAGAGGCCATGGTGGCTTATCGCAAGACTCTTGAGATATTCGTCAAGGAGATGGGACCACTTCTCATGCAGCTTCCTAGATATAAGACTGACAACCGTGAGCTTTTTAGAATCAAGGTACACGGTATCAAGGGTGTTAGCCGTCAGATTGGCAGAGAGAGCTTTGCTGACAAGGCAGAGATTATGGAGATGGCTGCAAAGTCAGAACACTGGGATTATGTGGACAAGCATTTCGAAGAGTTCACGGCAGCTCTTTGCGAGACCATCGAGGATGTTACAGAGGAGCTGACACAGCTTGCTCCAGATTTGGATCCTACTTTGTCCATGTTGGATGAGTTTGCTACAGATGATGTGACACCTGACAAAATCAGAGAGATTTTTGAGGAACTTCAAAGGGCCTTTGATGCTTACGATATCACCAAGATAGAGAACGGAATCAAGGCTTTGGATACAGTAGAACTCGATAAGGAAGAATCAAGGGTTTACAGCAAGCTCATAGACGCGTATGATAATTTGGAATACGAAGACGGCAGCAATGCCTTAAAGGAGTACTTTAACAATGATCAATCAGCAATATAAGTCAATGCTACAGGGCAAGTCTGTTATCAGGACTCTGTCCGAGTTTGCTACTGCCAGAGGGCAGGAGATAGGATATGACAACGTATATGATTACACCCTGGGTAATCCATCTGTTGCTGTAGCAGGGGAATACGACGAGGCGATAATTGAGATGCACAAGACTATGAGCTCCAGAGATCTCCATGGTTACAGCCCATCCCTTGGCAACACTTCTGCAAGAGAGGCTGTTGCAGCTTCCCTTAAGAAAAGATTTGGCATTCCTTACGAGACCAAGCATATTTTTATGACAAGTGGTGCCGCAGGCGCTCTGGCCCATGCTCTTCGAGCTGTAACTGAACCAGGTGATACAGTGCTTACTTTTGCTCCATATTTCAGCGAGTACAACGAATATGTGCGCTG
Source organism: Pseudobutyrivibrio sp. (assembly GCA_021442555.1). Classification (GTDB taxonomy): domain Bacteria; phylum Bacillota; class Clostridia; order Lachnospirales; family Lachnospiraceae; genus Pseudobutyrivibrio. The sequence goes on from JABUSV010000015.1 coordinate 24,691, forward strand.
GACAGGAGCTAACCTCAGAGTTGTTCCTGCAAATACAATAGATTTTCAGATTAACATAGATGAGTTCGAAAAGATGCTCACCAAGGATGTTACTGCTGTTTTAATCAACACACCTAACAATCCTTCAGGTGTTGTATATTCTGAGGAGACCATGAGAACTCTTACCGATATCCTTCGTGAGAAGCAGGTAGAGTATGGTCATGATATCTTCCTTATCTCAGATGAGCCTTACAGAGAGATAGCTTTTGATGGCAAGAATGTGCCATATCCTAGCAAGTACTATGACAACACACTCAGCTGCTACAGCTTCTCCAAGAGTCTGTCTCTTCCAGGAGAGCGTATTGGATATGTAGCTGTTCATCCTAACTCAACAGATGCTGATGTTATGGCTGTCATCATGACTCAGATTTCCCGAGGAATCGGTCACAACTGTCCTTCCAGCTCCGTGCAGCTTGCTGTTATGAAATGTCTTGAGCTTACATCGGACATGTCTGTCTACGAGAAAAACATGAACCTCATATACGACAAGCTTGTAGAACTTGGTTTTGAGGTGGTTCGGCCAGGCGGAACTTTTTACATCTTCCCAAAGGCGTTAGAAGAGGACGCTGTTGCTTTTTGTAACAAAGCGTTAAAATATGATTTGATATTCGTTCCATCCGATGGATTCGGAGTGAAGGGATATTTCAGAATGGCATACTGTATCGACACAGACAAGGTGATACGCAGCCTTCCTGTGTTAGAGAAGTTTGTCAGAAATGAATATAAAAAATAGAAATGAGGTACCTGTATGGAAAACAAGTATATTTTAAGCTGTTGTTCAACAGCGGATGTAGATCTCGCTTATCTTGAGGAGATGGACATCAAACATATTAATTTCCATTATTATCTGGATGATGTGGAGTATGAGGATGATTTGTATCAGTCAATGACTCCTGAAGAGTTCTATGGAGCTATGGACGCAGGCGCCATGACCCGAACATCACAGGTTAACACAGATGAGTTCATCAAGTATCTTACCCCATACCTTGAGGATGGATACGATGTTATTCACCTGACATTATCGAGTGGTATTTCCGGTGTATATAACTCAGCACAGATTGCACAGGAGGAATTAAGAGAGCAGTTCCCTGACCGCAAGATCTACATGATCGACTCTCTAACTGCTTCTGCAGGATATGGTCTTTTTATGGACAAGCTGGCTAAGCTCAAAAAACAGGGCATGGGAGTAGAGGAACTGGCTCAGTGGGCTCTTGACAACAGACTTCATCAGAATACCTGGTTCTTCTCTACAGACCTTACATACTTTGTAAGAGGTGGTCGTGTATCAAAAGCATCAGGCTGGTTTGGAACAGCCCTTAATATCTGCCCTCTTCTCAACGTCAACAACGAAGGCAAGCTGATTCCTCGTACCAAAAACCGTGGTAAGAAGATGGTCAAGAAAGCTATGCTTGATACACTCAAAAAGCTTATTCCTGAGGGTGAGGCATATTCTGAGAATGTGTTTATCACGCACTCAATGTGTATCGAGGATGCAAGAGAAGTTGCAGACATGATTGAGGCTGCGTTCCCTAACATGAGCGAGAAGATTCGTATATTTGATATCGGAACAACAATCGGTTCACATACAGGCCCAGGTACAGTGGCTGTTGGCTTCTGGGGCACTGAAAAAGGCGAATAAATGAATAATACAGTTGTAACATTAAAAAAAGGTGAAGGTCGCACTATTAAAGCGGGAGGCGCCTGGATTTTTGACAACGAGATAGACAAGATTGAGGGCACCTTTACTAATGGTGCCCTTGTTCGTGTCTTGGACTTTGACGGATATCCAATGGGCAGCGGCTTCATCAACCAAAATTCAAAGATCAGAGTGCGCATGATGACAAGAAAAGCCGACACAGTGGTGGATGATGATTTCCTGAGGATGCGAGTGCAGAAAGCCTGGGATTACCGCAAGACAGTTATGTTATCAGATGAAGACCTCAACTGTTGTCGAGTAATCTTTGGAGAGGCTGATTTTTTGCCAGGGCTGACCATAGACAAATACGCAGATGTGCTGGTGGTACAGTGCCTTGCTCTTGGTATGGAACAGTTTAAGCTTAGGATAGTAGATATGCTAAAAGAAGTGATGGCAGCAGATGGCATCAGTATTCGTGGCGTATATGAGAGGTCGGATGCCAACGAACGCATCAAGGAAGGCCTTCAAAAACACAAGGATTTTATCGGCGAAGAGTTTGACACCAATGTTGAGATAGTAGAAAACGGTGTCCACTACATGGTAGATGTAGTAAACGGTCAAAAAACAGGATTTTTCTTAGACCAGAAGTACAATCGTCTTGCAATGCATCGCATCTGCAAAGGCAAACGCGTCTTAGACTGTTTCACACACATGGGCACCTTTGCCCTCAACGCGGGCCTGGCAGGAGCTGCAGATGTAACAGGACTAGATATATCAGATTATGCTGTAGAGCAGGCCACCGCCAATGCCAAGCTCAACGGCTTGGAGAATACAGTAAAATTCAGGGCAGCCAACGTGTTGGATGAGCTTCCAAAGCTGCACGAGGCGGGAGAGAAATACGACGTAGTCATTCTGGACCCACCAGCCTTCACCAAGTCCCGCGAGGCTACCAAGAATGCCATCAAGGGCTATCGCGAAGTAAACATGAAGGGCCTCAAGCTGGTCAAGGACGGAGGATATCTGGCAACCTGTTCCTGCTCACATTTTATGACTCAGGATCTCTTCACTCAGATGATGCACCAGGCTGCCAAGGCCGTTCACAAGAGACTGCGTCAGGTGGAGTTTCGCACTCAGGCCCCTGACCACCCGATACTGTGGAACAGTGCTCCAGGCACTGAGGAGAGTTATTATCTGAAGTTCTTCATCTTCCAGGTGGTGGAGGAGAAATAGAAGCCTCCCTCTTTGAGGGAGGTGTCAACGAAGTTGACGGAGGGAGTCTAAAAAAGTCCAGCCACATAACGGTATATTTATTAGCATGTCAAGAACCTTTGACATGCCTAAAAACTTGAATGTAAAGGACATTTGATAGACGATAAATTCATTCTCTCATAGGATGAGTGTGTAACAGATAACCGCTTCGACAAACTAAGACATACAAATCGAAGCAAGGAGAAATACAAAAATGGAACTGGCAAATCAGATTAAA
>JABUSV010000188.1 GCA_021442555.1 Pseudobutyrivibrio sp.
ATAGCTACAAACATTGTACGCACATGGAAGTCTAGCTATGACAGGACAAAGCTTGCTGATAACCTAAAGAAGCTGTTTGCTTATATGCAGACGGAAGGAAAGGTAAACTATACAGACTTTGAAAGATTAATGTCTGAGGTTGCAAGACCTGTTGTTGTAGAAAGCTATGTAGAAGATGAGATAAACAAGGCTAACTATGATGAGTTTAGAAAGGCTATTAAGTCTTACAGATTTACTCTATCTGATGAACAAAAGAAAGAATTAGCTTATGTATCTGGAAGTGCTAACGAGTTTAGGAAGAAGAACATAGCTTATCTTACAATCGTTAATGAAGGTGGAGTAAATATCAATGATGTTTGGAGCGAAATAACAACAACAGCAAGAGAGTGCGGTATCACTTGGTTAGATTATGTAGACAGTGACAAAGACCAGATAAACCTGGATGCCCCACCAACAATGGTGTATCGTGCAACAACATTAGGACAAACTTATATACAGATAAGGGAAAATCACAGGATTTTTATCCCCAAAAAGTATAGAAGTTCAATAAAAAACGTCTAACTTCTATACAAAAGAGGGGTAAAACAAATCATTATTACATTAAAAAAATAGTTTTCACCCCCTAAATGTATAGAAGTTCCAGTCTAAAACCATATATAGTGTATTAAACTCCCTGCAGCATACAATATAAAGAATATACATCTAAAGAACTATACAAAATGGGGATAAAATAATAATCAATCAAACCCATCCTGGAAATCATAGCCACGTCATACTTCTCTTGCCAACAAAAAAGAAGTAATTACTGGTTTAAGAACAGAAGGCTCCAATTGCCTAAGTTGGTTCAAACCAGATCTGCTTCTAATGTTAATGATGCACAGGATACTGATTTTGCCAATACTTCAAGTGTGAAAAAAGAAAGGAGACAATATAATAATAGACGGATGTTATATCACTCAATTTAATTCACAATATACTTATTATTTGCTACAATACCTCTATGCTTCACGATAAGGATTTAAGAGAGCCTCTGTTTGATTATTTGGAGGCTAATTACGGCAAAATACGAATAATAGAAGAGAAGGTTATCGGAAAAACCAGAGCAGATGTTGTGATGATAACAGAGGATTCATTTTATGGCATTGAGATAAAAAGTGATGCTGATACCTACTCCAGATTAGAGCGTCAGGTAAAGGACTATAATCGTATATTTGACTATAATCTTGTGGCGGTAGGAGCAAGTCATGCCAAGCATGTCAGTGAGCATATACCTGACTACTGGGGGATTCTTGTTTTTGAACTGGAGGATGAGAGAATAACAGTAACATTACAGCGAGAACCCCAGTATAATCCCAAGCGTGAAAAGGAAGTAAAGTTTAGAAACCAGATATGTTTTCTATGGAAATCAGAGATGGCACATATACTTGCAAATAATCAGCTTCCAAAATATTCTAACTTTGGAAGACAAAAGACAGCTGTAAAGCTAATGGAAAAAATGCCTCATGACAAGCTGAAACGTCAGGTCTGTGAGGAACTGTTTGAACGAGATTACACTATATTTAAGGAGGAAGAATAAAATGAAAATTGAATCAAGAATCGAGGAATTAGGAATTGAATTGCCTGCAGGTTCAGCACCAGCTGCTATGTATGTACCACTTGTACAGACAGGTAATCTGTGTTTTGTATCAGGACAGATTCCAAAGACAGCAGATGGACTGATTACAGGTAAGGTAGGAGATACCAGGACCTTAGAGGAAGCTTCAGCTGCAGCTCGTGTGTGTGTAATCAACGCCTTGGCTGCACTTAAGGCACATCTTGGAGATCTTGACAGAGTAAAAAGAATAGTAAAGCTTCAGGCCTTTGTTGCTTCAAAGACAGGATTTGATCAGCAGCATATTGTAACTAACGGCGCATCAGAGCTCTTGTTTGACATTTTTGGTGAAGCAGGCAGACATGCCAGAACAGCTGTAGCTGTTAATCAGCTTCCTATGGATGCAACAATCGAAATCGAGTTTATTGTAGAGGTAGAATAGTATTGTCTATGTCAGGATTTCTTCCAATATGTAAGCAGGATATGACAGAAAGGGGCTGGGACCAGTGCGATTTCGTGTTTGTTACAGGAGATGCATATGTAGACCATTCTTCTTTTGGTACAGCCATAATCGCCCGGGTTTTAGAAGCACATGGGTACAAGGTTGGTATCATATCTCAGCCTGACTGGAGGGATGATGCATCCATCACCGTGTTGGGTGAACCTAAATATGGCTTTTTGGTTAATGCAGGCAATATGGATTCCATGGTTAACCATTATACTGTCAACAAGAAAAAACGCAGCACAGATGCATATACTCAGGGTGGAGTAACTGGTAAGCGTCCAGATTATGCAACTGTAGTATATGGTAATCTCATTAGAAGGACCTACAAGAAGACGCCTATTATTATAGGTGGTATTGAAGCCTCTTTGAGAAGACTGGCACACTATGACTACTGGTCTAATAAGCTGAAGAGGTCAATATTGCTTGATTCAGGTGCCGATATCATCTCCTATGGAATGGGAGAAAATAGTGTAGTAGAGATTGCTGATTGTCTTGCCGCAGGAATAGATGTTAAGGATATAACTTTTGTCAGAGGTACAGTGTACAAGACCTCTGATCCATCATGCATAGATATGAATGAGGCCATAGTATTGCCTGGCTTTGAAGAGCTTTTGTCAGATAAGCTCAACTATGCCAAGAGTTTTAATGTTCAGCATATTAATACTGATGCTATTACAGCAAAGACTCTTGTGGAACCATATCCTAACAAAATATATATTGTACAAAATCCACCATCACATCCTCTTACCATGCAACAGATGGATGATATATATGCTCTCCCTTACATGAACACCTACCATCCAAGCTACAAGGCATTGGGTGGAGTTCCTGCAATTAGTGAGATAAAGTTTTCACTGACCAGCAACAGAGGATGTTTTGGAGGCTGCAGCTTTTGTGCCCTTACATTTCATCAGGGCAGAAGAGTACAGGTCAGAAGTCATGATTCCATTATAAAAGAAGCAGAAGCTATGACTCATGACCCTGAGTTTAAGGGAAACATACATGATGTCGGAGGACCTACAGCCAACTTCAGACATGCTGCCTGCGAGAAGCAACTGACAAAGGGTGTGTGTTCACACAGACAGTGTCTTTTTCCACAGCCATGTCCTAATCTTAAGGTTGATCACAGCGATTATTTGGCCTTACTTAGACGACTTAGAAAGATTCCTAAAGTAAAAAAGGTATTTGTCAGATCAGGTATCAGATTTGACTACTTATGTCAGGATAAGTCAGATGAGTTTTTTAAGGAGCTGTGTCAGTACCACATATCAGGTCAGCTTAGAGTAGCTCCGGAGCATGTGGCAGATGAAGTGCTTGAACTAATGGGCAAGCCTAAGAATGATGTATATGAGACTTTTCTTAGAAGATATGCCAGGGTAAATAAAATCTCAGGAAAAGAGCAGTATGCAGTGCCATATCTTATGTCATCGCACCCAGGTTCCACCTTAAAGTCTGCCATAAGGCTGGCAGAGTACATTAGAGATCTGGGGTACATGCCTCAGCAGGTTCAGGATTTTTATCCTACACCTTCCACCATGTCTACAGTTATGTATTACACTGGGGTTAATCCTGAGACAATGAAGCCTGTGTATGTGCCTAGTGATCCCAAGGAAAAAGCCATGCAGAGAGCTTTGATTCAATACAAGAGTCCGGAAAACTATGAATTGGTTAAGAAGGCTCTGCTTTTGGAACACAGGGAAGATTTGATAGGGTACGATAAAAACTGTCTTATTCCACCACGTCCATTTAAGCCAAAGGATAATAAATCAAAGGATAATAAGTCAAAAGATAATAAAAATAAGGATAATAAGCCTAAGGGAAGTAAGATAAAGCCTAAAAATACTAAGTCTAATAGTAAAAATATCAGACCAAAGAAAAAGTAACTTTAAGGCTTGGGATATAGAAAAACATGGTTCTGGAAATTATTTCCAGAACCATGTTTTTTATTAGAGAGAATCAGTCGTTTACAAAAATCTTCTTTTCCTCACAGCTATTTGTCTTCAGGAGCATGTATAAGCTCCTTGTACTTGGATTCAAGAGTAGGAAGGATGTCCTGATAATCACTCTGGTATGCATACTGATTGGTAGAGGCTTTTACCTGTGATTTGACGTTGGCAGCAGATTTTGCAATAGGCTGTATGGTTCCTGCGCCTGCTACGCAGCCTCCAGGACAGGCCATGCCTTCTAGCAGGTACCCGTCATATTTGCCCGCTTTGGCGGCGGTAAGGAGCTTACGACATTCATCGAGCCCCTGGGCACTGGCTACCTTTACTTCCTTGTTAGGATATTTTTCTTTTATACAGTTTACAACAGCACCTGCTACGCCGCCGCTTACAGAGAAGCCTCTGCCGTCTCCAGAGGCACCGTGCATCGAACGGTCAATTGGAAGCTCATCGAAATTGATACCTTTTGCTTCAAACATTCCCATAACTTCTTCAAAGGTCAGTACAAAATCTATATCAGATCTTATGGAAGCTCTCATTGCTTCAAGCTTTTTGGCTGCGCAAGGTCCTATAAAAGCCACTTTACATTCAGGATGCTTTTCTTTTAGAAGACGACCTGTAAGTACCATAGGAGTAAGCGCCATGGATATACATTTTGACTGCTCAGGAAACAGTTTTCTGGCCATGGAAGACCAGGCAGGACAGCAGGATGTTGCCATAAAAGGAAGCTTTGAAGGAACCTCCTCTACAAAGTCCTCGGCTTCCTGTAAAGTACACAAATCTGCACCGATAGCAACCTCCATAACGTCCTCAAAACCAAGAGCCCTGAAAGCTGATCTAATCTTGTTGGAGGTTAGGGAAGGGCCAAATTGACCTACTATTGCTGGTGCTATTGCTGCATATACAGGAACATCACTTTTTATAGCCTGTATGGTCTGGAATATCTGTGCCTTATCGGCTATAGCACCGAATGGACAGTTTGCCAGACACATGCCGCAGCTTACACATTTTTCCTGATCTATATCTGCACGTCCATATTCGTCAGAGCCAATAGCCTTCATACCGCAAGCCTTTGCACAAGGACGCTCCTGACGCATTATAGAACCATAAGGACATACACTGATGCACTTTCCGCATTTTATACATTTTTCCTGATCTATAAAGGATTTACCGTTTACAAAGGAAATGGCATCTTTAGGACAAACCTCCTGACATGGATGAGCCAGACATCCCTGACAGGTATCTGTTACATATACGATGTTGTCAGGGCACTTATGACAGGCAAATTTTATTATATTGATGAGAGGTGGCTGATAATACTTTTCAGGCTGGACACATTCATCGGCACCCTGAGATACAGGAGCCTGTTCGTCTGCATTTCTTAGTGGGAGGCCCATTGCAAGACGCATTCTTTCTTTTACAATGGCTCTCTCCAAAAACACACTTTCCCTATAGAGTGATTCCTCGCCTGGAATGATTTTGTATGGAATCTGTTCCATCTGAGACAAATCCCCTTCCTTGTAGTCATAGGAAAGCCTGGCGACTTCTGCAAATACTCGTTTTCTAATATCATTTACTGATGTGTAAATCCCTCTCATATACATATCCTTTCAAGTGAGTATTATTTGTTTTACCTAATTATAACTGTAACAAGTAGAATTTGTATAGGAAAAATAGTAGAATTGAGCCAAGGAAGGAGTGTGGAGGATATGAAAAAAATAACACTTGGAAGTACAGGAATAACAACAGTTCAAAACGCCTTTGGGGCGCTGCCAGTTCAAAGAGCTGATATGGATACAGCTGTTGATATACTACGTAGGGCCTACCAGGGTGGAATGACTTTTTTTGATACTGCAAGGGCATATTCTGACAGCGAGATAAAGCTTGGAGCTGCTTTTGAGGGTATCAGGGATAAAATATATATAGCATCCAAGACAATGGCAAGGACTCCGGATAAGTTCTGGGAGGATTTGGATACTACACTTACCAATCTTAAGACGGACTATCTTGACATATATCAGTTCCACTGTGTGGATCAGGTATATTCTCCTGGAGATGGCACGGGTATGTACGAGTGCATGCTTGAAGCCAAGGCACAGGGTAAGATTAGGCATATAGGTGTTACAGCACACAAGATTCAGGTAGCTATGGATTGCGCTACTTCCGGATTATATGAGACCATGCAGTTTCCATTTTCCTATCTGGCATCTGACAAGGAGCTTGCTTTAGTTGAGGCCTGCAGTAAGGCTAACATGGGATTTATAGCCATGAAGGGCTTGGCAGGAGGTCTTATTAATAATTCCAAGGCAGCCATGGCTTATATGACTCAGTTTGATAATGTACTGCCAATATGGGGTATTCAAAAAATGTCAGAGCTTGAAGAATGGCTGGCATTTATGGATGAGACGCCTCTAATGTCTGATGATATTATGTCTTTCATTGAAAAAGAGAAAAAGGAGTTGGCTGGGGATTTCTGCCGAGGCTGTGGATATTGCATGCCTTGTCCAGCAGGTATTATGATCAATCAATGTGCCAGAATGTCTTTGATGATTCGTCGTGCTCCATCAGAAGGATGGCTGTCTGAAAGCATGCAACAGGAAATGAAAAAAATAGAAAACTGTCTGCATTGCAATAAGTGTGTTAGCAAATGTCCTTATGAGCTTAATACACCTTCGCTACTTGAAAAGAACTATGAAGATTACAAGAAAGTTATTGCAGGAGAGATTTCTGTAGAATATCAGGTTTAATAATATGAATACTAGAAGAATATTAAAGAATAAGGTGTTTTTATATCTTACAGAATTTTTTGCAGGAATGTCTGTTATGGCAGTCGAGTTAGGAGCCAGCCGTTTGCTGGCTCCGTATTTTAGTTCCTCACAAATAGTATGGACTATTATTATTGGAACTATCATGATTGCTATGGCTTTGGGTAATATATATGGTGGCAAGAGCGCTGATAAGAATCCCAATCCAGATAAGCTCTACCGCAGAATAATGTTATCTTCTGTTTGGATAGCTCTAATACCTGTGATAGGCAAATATATTATTCTTGGGATATCGGCACTGTTGATATTTACTATAAGTACAAATTTCTTGATTGTTGCAGCTTTTGCAGCCTGCATGATTATTTTTGTTTACCCTTTATTTTTGTTGGGAACAGTTACACCCTCTCTTGCAAAATATACAGTTGAATCCTTAGAAGACAGTGGCAAGACAGTGGGAACTCTTGGAGCCTTCAATACCATTGGAAGCATCATAGGTACATTTTTACCAACCTTTGTAACCATACCTGCGGTGGGAACGGCGGTGACGTTCCTTATATTTTCCGGCGTACTTTTGGTTTTGTCACTGATTTATTTTTTAAGCGAAAAAAGTAATACACTTCGTTGCTTTGCTGCAGTAGTATTGTTTGTTTTTGCAGGATTACTTGGCTCATCAGACAGCTTCGCCTTTTGGGAAAAGGATTTGGCTTATGAAGGGGAGTCAATCTATAATTATCTTCAGGTAAAAGAAGATGACCACAGGGTAGTGCTTTCTACTAACGTGCTGTTCGGAGTACAGTCTGTATACATGAAGGATGAAGGGCTTACAGGCATGTATTATGATTATGCCATGTTGGCACCCCTTATGGTTGACCAGTCGAAGAATATAGATGTACTTGTTCTTGGAATGGGTACAGGTACCTATGCTACTCAGTGTGAAAAATATTTTGAAAATGTTGTCTGCGAGGGCGTGGAGATCGACCCAAGTATTGTGGACCTTTCAAGACAGTATTTTAATCTTTCTGATGATATCCCTGTCACAACCTACGATGGCAGGGCTTTTTTAAATGGAATCGAAAAAAAATATGATGTAATAATGGTGGATGCGTATCAGGATATTACCATTCCTTTTCAGATGTCATCGGTAGAATTTTTCCAGCTGGTAAGTGATCATCTTAATGAAAATGGCGTTATGGTGGTCAATATGAACATGACAGGAGAGGGAGACGGTAATATTAATCAATACCTTTCTGATACAATTTCATCTGTTTTTTCAACTGTGTACACAGTTGATGTTAAAAATAATACAAATATTGAGCTTTTAGCCACAAATAATACACAGGTATTAGATAAACTCTACACAAACGCAATAATTGGCGACGACAGTGAATTTAACACCTTTATTTTATCGGCTGCGGATAATCTTGTTCTATATGTAGGTGGGGATTACATACTTACCGATGATAAGGCGCCTGTGGAGTTGCTGGGGATGCAGGTTATTGACAATCTTATAGCCAAGGAGATTGCGTATTATAAGAATATCTATAAAAACCAGGGTATCGATGGATTATTGAATTATCTGTAGGGGTGCTGTTTTTATCAGCACTTCAAAAAGGGATTTGCTGATGAGATTAAGAAGCAGAAGAGATGATATTGCACTTAACGAGCAACTATGCAAGATAGTTATTATGACTGCATTGTTTGCTAATACCGTAGGAGCTGTATTGGAGGTGTCGTTAACAGGACTTCGTTCTGTTACATCTATTGTATGTATAGCATGCACTGTGGTTTACTTTGGATTCTATTTGTGCGACTATGCTAGACTTGGAATATCCAGGTTTGCAGTAGTTGTTGTCTTGCTTTGCGGAGTGATTGAATTCCCTGTTCTGTTTTTCTTCTATGGTTCATCCAGAATCATCTATTATTGTCTTCCATGCGTGGCAATAGGTCTGTTTTTTGATGTAAAATACAGACATCTGAGTATGGTTGCATATACTGTTTTTAATATAGTATTTATCATTGTATGTTCTTATACGTCGCCATATATATCATCCTATGACAGACTCACATATTATGGCGAGATTATCAGTTTTTTCATAGTAGCAGTATCCTTGTATTTTATGTCTTCAGCTGCCAACAGGTGGATTGTTGAACAAAGTAATATGTTAGAAAAGTCTAACGAGGATATGTTAAGAGCTCAAACTCTGGTGGAAACCAATCTTACATTGGCACAGATTGATTTGGATACTGATTCTTTTGAGATAATATATGTTCTGCCAGGTATTGAAAGTGTATTGGGTGACTGCGGAAGATCAGCTCAAAATGCGTTGTTTTTGTCCGCGGACAAACTGTGCACTGATTTATACAGAGCCAGACTAAAATCTTTCTACGATGTGCCTACCATTAGAGAAAGGCTACAGGATAAATCAATTATATCCTGTGAATTCTATGCGCCAGAAAGTGGTTGGTGCAGAGCAAGCTTTATTCCTGCAAAAAAGGATAATGAAGGAAGAATCTCACAGGTTATTTTTTCAGTGGAAAAGATAGATGATGAGATTCTGACTTTAAGAGATAAGCTTGATATTGATGACAAACTGTTAGAATGTGTAAGGACAATGAATACGGAGAAGGATCCTAAGGCATCTATTCTCAAACTGTTGTCTATTATAGCTAATTACCATAACAGCGACAGAGCATATCTGTTTACTCTTGATAAGGATAAAAGAACAATTAGAGCGGCTTATGAGTGGTGTGAACCGGGTGCCATACATCGAAGTGATTATGATGGAGATGTAATATTTGAAGCCATCACCTATTGGTATGAGATGGGGGAGCATAGGTGTGAGGTCAAATTCATTTCTGGAAAGGATGAATTAAAGAACATTCATCCAGATTATGTCCTTGAAGAGCTGGAACTTGAAAACATGGTAACGTATCCGGTGTTGGATTCTGACGGAACAATTATCGGTGTTATGGGTATGGACAATGTTCGAACCAACTTTGAACTCAAGATTCTTATTGAGACAGTTGCACTTATTCTTATGGAGGAACTGGCTCATGTTGAATATACACGCAAATTATATGAGCTAAGCTATAAGGATAAGATGACGGGTGTTGATAACAGGCATGCATATCTCAGAGACATGCAGATACTAAATGATCGTCATGCCAAGTCCATCGGAGTAGTTTTTGCAGATGTTAACGGACTCAAGAAGGTAAATGATGAGAGAGGACATGAGGCAGGAGACAGACTACTCAAAAGTGTTGCTGATTTTCTGGTGGACCATTTTGCAGGACCTGAATGTAAGCAATATCGTATTGGCGGAGATGAGTTTGTAGTATTTATCGATGGAATAAATGAAGATGACTTTACAGAACAAGTCAAAAAGCTGATAGAAGATAACAATGATAAGAACCTGATATCTATTGGTGAAGCATGGATTGATGTATGTTCAAACATGGAGCTGCAGGTTAAAATAGCTGACAGTAACATGTATGCTCGCAAGAGAGACTATTATGGCAAACGAGCCGAAGCTGATAGAAGAGGATTAGAGTAAAAAGGTAAAAAATAAGACGTTAGGTTGACGGGACCTAACGTCTTTTTAGATGTCTAAATTTAATTAAGCTAATGTGTTAACAAGCTTAGCGAGACGTGATACCTTACGGCTGATTGTGTTGTCGTGGTATACACCCTTGCTTCCAGCCATCTCGATAACCTTTGTAGCTGCCTTGAGCTCTGACTCAGCAAGTGCCTTGTCACCAGCTGCTACTGCAGCCTCAACTCTCTTTACGTATGTCTTAACCTCAGATCTGATAGCCTTGTTACGCTCTGTCTTTTTAGCTGTAACCTGTACACGCTTCTTAGCTGACTTAATGTTTGCCATGTGCCATTCCTCCAAATGTAAAATCAATATAATTAATTTGAATAATACGTTGTAGCCGGACACGGACAGTTCAACGCATACTCGAGTATAATAACTGTATCCCCTGGATTTGTCAAGGGATATTTGTTAATTATCAAACAAAAAATATGGTAATACCTGATTGCTGACATCCATACCAATATCTGTCATGTATATTCGGCCTTCTGACATTCCAATCATACCCTTATTTTTAAGCGCAGTAAGCACACCGCCATATACTCCTTCAATATCACAGCCAAACATATCATAGAAATCACTGCGATATATCCCTTCGATTTGTCTGAGGCCAAGAAACATAAACTCTTCCATTGCATCCTGTCTGGAGAGCTTTTCAAAGCTGTCATAGAAAGGAGAACAGTAGTCGTAATCAATAAATTCCTGTCTCTGAAGCTTTTCAGCAATATCTATATATTTATAGATATCAGTATGATTAGAGCTTCTGCAATTGTTTATAAGGGAAGCAGCACCCAAACCTACTCCAAGATAAGGGGTTCTCTTCCAATAACCTATATTATGTCTGCAGGCAAAGCCCTTCTTGGCATAATTGCTTATCTCATAACGCTGATAACCTTTGCTGGTTAGAAAGTCTATGGTGTGCCTGTAAAGCTTGTAGGCCATTTCTTCGGTAGGAAGGGCTTCTGTTTCCATGCCTGCTCTTTGTTTGACATCATCGAACTTATATTTCTGATAAAAAGGAGTACCTTCTTCGATAATCAATGAGTAGGCTGATATATGCTCTGGGCGAAGTAACGCTACAGAAGACAGTGTGTGATTAAGTTTTTCGATTGTTTGATATGGAAGGCCAGTCATTATATCCACGTTGACATTGTCAAAGCCTGCCTTACGAACTGCGTCGTAGGTATATAAAAACCTGTTATAGTCGTGAACTCGTCCAAGTTCCTTAAGCTCGTCGTTGTTGGCTGATTGTAAACCGATACTGATCCTGTCTATTCCGACAGAACGATAGGTAGAAAGCTTATCAGCGGTTAAGGTTCCTGGATTACATTCTATGGATATTTCAGCATCCCCTGTGACATGAAAACTGTCATAAACTGTGTTCATAATGGTTGCCATGTCCTCGGCGTCCAACCAGGATGGGGTGCCACCTCCTATATATATTGAGATAATCTCGCAGTCCTTTAGTGAAGCAGATTCAAAACGAATCTGGGTACACAATGCATTTACATAGGCTTTTTGCATGCGTACATCAAATACTCCTGATAGAAAATCACAGTAGTAGCATTTTTTCATGCAAAAAGGTATGTGAATATATAATTCTATCTGATGACGAGCCATGATTAATCCTCGTCCAGCTTAAGTACGCTCATGAAGGCGGTCTGAGGAATCTCTACATTGCCAACCTGGCGCATTCGCTTCTTTCCTTCTTTTTGCTTTTCAAGAAGCTTTTTCTTACGGGATATATCACCACCATAACACTTGGCAAGTACGTCTTTTCGCATTGCTTTTACTGTTTCTCGAGCAATAACTTTACTGCCTACGGCAGCCTGGATAGGAATCTCGAACAGGTGACGTGGAATCTCTTCTTTTAGCTTCTCGCACATTTTACGACCACGCTCATAAGCAGTCCCTGAGAATACGATAAAGCTTAAAGCATCAACTTCCTCTTTATTAATAAGGATATCAAGCTTAACCAGATCAGATTTCATATATCCCTTCATCTCGTAATCAAATGAAGCATAGCCACGGGAACGACTCTTGAGGGCGTCAAAGAAATCATAGATTATTTCGTTAAGTGGAAGAGTGTATTTGATGAGAGCACGGGTCTCTTCCATATATTCCATGCTGATATATTGACCGCGACGCTCCTGACACAGGTCCATAATTGCGCCAATGTATTCAGAAGTAACCATAATCTCGGCATCAACAATAGGTTCTTCCATATAATCAATCTCACTTGGATCAGGAAGATTGCTTGGGTTGGTAAGTTCAATCATGGTACCGTCAGTCTTGTATACTCTGTATACTACGCCTGGAGCGGTGGTAACCAAATCCAGGTTGTATTCACGCTCTAAACGCTCTTGAATTATTTCAAGGTGCAATAATCCTAAGAACCCACATCTGAAACCAAAGCCCAAGGCGATGGAAGTCTCTGGCTCAAACTGTAATGCTGCGTCGTTAAGCTGTAATTTTTCCAAAGCGTCTCTGAGATCCGGGTACTTGGCTCCATCTGCAGGATACATACCACAGTAAACCATTGGGTTAACCTTTTTATAACCAGGAAGTGCTTCTAATGCAGGATTGGATACATGAGTAATGGTATCACCGACACGTGTATCACGTACATTTTTTATGGAAGCAGTCATATAACCTACCATACCAGCCTCGAGCTCATTGCAAGGGAAAAACTGTCCTGCACCAAAATATCCTACTTCAACGATATCAAAAGTAGCCCCTGTTGCCATCATCTTGACAGAGTCTCCAACTTTTATGGTGCCTTCCTTGACTCTGAAAAATACGATTACACCCTTGTATGGATCATAGAGGGAATCGAAAATAAGAGCCTGCAAAGGAGCCTTAGGATCCCCTGTAGGTGCTGGGAGCTTGTGAACTATTGCTTCCAAAACATCGTGACAGTTGAGACCTGTTTTTGCAGATATCAATGGCGCATCTGAAGCTTCAAGACCGATGACGTCTTCTATTTCTGCAATAACTCTGTCTGGCTCAGCGCTAGGCAAATCAATTTTGTTGATTACAGGAATAACATCAAGGTTATGATCGAGAGCAAGATATACGTTGGCCAGGGTCTGAGCTTCAATGCCCTGTGCAGCATCAACCACAAGTATTGCGCCGTCGCAGGCTGCCAAAGAACGTGACACCTCATAGTTAAAGTCAACGTGACCAGGGGTATCGATGAGGTTGAAGATGTATTCTTGTCCATCGTCTGCTTTATATATGATACGTACTGCCTGAGATTTGATAGTGATACCTCTTTCACGCTCCAGGTCCATGTTATCAAGAACCTGAGCCTGCATCTCTCTGTCAGTAAGTGTACCTGTCATTTGTATGATTCTGTCGGCAAGAGTTGATTTGCCGTGGTCTATATGTGCAACTATGCAAAAATTTCTAATCTTAGACTGATCCATGTTTACTCCTTATGGGCGAAAATTTCCCCCATATATTAACATAAGAAGAAATGTAAGAAAAGAGGGGGACTTAGCGCGAAAAATGGCAGTTTATATTTTGTTAAGATTTTTTTAAGGGATAAAAGGTTGACAAAGAAATACAAAGGGTGTAAATTAACCACAGAATTAATTAGCACTCCATTCGAGTGAGTGCTAACAACAGCTACTAAGTATTAATTATGGGGATGGTACATGGCAGAATTAGAACTCGATGAGAGAAAAGTAAAGATTCTTAATGCTATTATTAAAAACTATCTTGAGACTGGTGAGCCGGTAGGCAGTCGTACTATTTCCAAGTACACAGACCTCAACCTCAGCTCAGCTACCATTCGTAATGAGATGTCAGATCTTGAGGAGATGGGCTATATTGTTCAGCCACATACTTCTTCCGGCCGTATACCTTCAGATAAGGGATATCGTTTCTATGTAGATAACCTTATTCAGGCCAAGAATCAGGAAGTCTCGGAGATGAAGGAATGGATGATAGAAAAGACTGAGAAGATGGAGAATCTCCTTAAGCAGGTTGCCAAGGTTTTGGCCAACAACACTCAGTACGCTACCATGATTTCTGCACCATCGGTTATGAAGAACCGAATCAAGTTCATTCAGCTTTCGGTGGTTGATGAGACACAGATCCTTTCAGTAGTTGTTATGGAAGGTAATATTGTTAAGAACAAGATAATCACAGTAGATGCACCTCTTGATAATGAGACCATGCTCAAACTTAACATGTTGGTTAATACCAACCTCAATGGTTTAACAGTCAACGAGATTAATCTTGGTCTTATTACAAGACTCAAGGAACAGGCAGGTGCACATGGTGAGATTATAGCCCAGGTTCTTGATACTGTAGCAGATACAATTCAGGAGGGCGCAGACTTAGAGGTATACACCTCAGGTACTACCAATATATTTAAGTACCCGGAGCTTTCAGACAGTAAGAGAGCATCGGAGCTGCTTACCACTTTTGAGGAGAAGCAATCGCTTGTTGAATTCTTATCAGATAATGATGGCAATGACACAGGCATTCAGGTATATATAGGTGATGAATCACCACTTTCTACTATGAAGGATTGCTCAGTAGTTACAGCTACCTACGAGTTAGGAGATGGAGTCAAGGGCACCATCGGCATTGTAGGACCTAAGCGAATGGACTACGAGAATGTAATGGATAATATCAGAAGTCTTAAGGGACAGCTTGATAAGATATTACACAATGACTAAAGGAGATATACATTGGAAGACAATAAGAACATGGAAGAGTTCTCTACAGAAGAAGCAGTTAAAGAAGCTGTAGAGGAAGCCAAGGCAACAGCAGAGGATACAGAAGAGGCTGTAGAAGAAGTTACAGAAGAGGCTGCTGAGACAGAGGCTAAGGACTCCAAGAAAAAGGACAAAAAAGAAAAAAAGAAGGATAAAAAGGACGAGCAGATTGAACAGCTTACAGATCAGCTGATGCGCAATATGGCTGAGTTCCAGAATTTCCGTAATCGTACAGACAAAGAAAAATCTCAGATGTTTGATATGGGAGCAAAATCAATAGTAGAGAAGGTGCTGCCAGTTGTTGACAACTTTGAGAGAGGCCTTATGGGAGTAGAAGAAGGCCAGGATGCATTTGCAGACGGAATGCTTATGATATATCGTCAGATGATGACAATGCTCAAGGAAGCAGGGGTTGAACCAATCGAAGCCACAGGCACAGAGTTTAATCCTGATTATCACAATGCAGTTATGCAGGTTCCAGCTACAGAAGAGCTTACAAGCGGTATGGTAGCACAGGAGCTTCAAAAAGGTTACACCTACAAAGATCAGGTTGTAAGACACAGCATGGTATCTGTCGTAGAGTAAATATAGTGTACAATCCAATTCAAATTAGGAGGATATAACAATGGGAAAGACAATTGGTATTGATTTAGGAACAACTAACTCATGCGTAGCAGTTATGGAAGGTGGAAAGCCAACTGTTATCGCTAACCAGGAGGGTGCACGTACTACACCTTCTATCGTAGCTTTTACAAAGACAGGTGAGAGACTTGTTGGTGAGCCTGCAAAGCGTCAGGCTGTTACAAATGCTGAGAAGACCATCTCATCTATTAAGAGAGATATGGGTACAGACAATGGTCGTATTATTGATGACAAGAAGTACTCGCCACAGCAGATTTCAGCAATGATTCTTCAGAAGCTCAAGGCAGATGCCGAGGGATATCTTGGAGAGAAGGTAGATTCAGCAGTTATCACTGTTCCAGCATATTTCAATGATGCACAGCGTCAGGCTACAAAGGATGCTGGTAAGATAGCAGGTCTTGATGTTAAGCGTATCATCAATGAGCCTACAGCAGCTGCTTTAGCTTATGGTCTTGATAATGAGCAGGAGCAGAAGATTATGGTATATGACCTTGGTGGTGGTACATTCGACGTATCTATCATCGAGATTGGTGATGGTGTTATCGAGGTTCTTGCGACAGCTGGTAATAACAGACTTGGTGGAGATGATTTTGATAACAAGATTACTCAGTGGATGCTTGATGAGTTCAAGAAGGCTGAGGGTGTAGATCTTTCAGCTGATAAGATGGCTCTTCAGAGACTCAGAGAAGCAGCAGAGAAGGCTAAGAAGGAGCTTTCAGCTTCAACAACAACAAACATCAACCTTCCATTTATCACTGCTACAGCAGAGGGACCAAAGCACTTTGATATGAATCTTACACGTGCTAAGTTTGATGAGCTCACACATGATTTGGTAGAGGCTACAGCAGGTCCTGTTAACCAGGCCCTTAAGGATGCTGGTCTTACAGCTTCTGACCTTGGCAAGGTACTTCTTGTTGGTGGTTCTACAAGAATCCCAGCAGTTCAGGATAAGGTAAAGGCCCTTACAGGACATGAGCCAAGCAAGGCACTTAACCCAGACGAGTGTGTAGCTATTGGTGCATCTATCCAGGGTGGTAAGCTTGATGGCGATTCAGGTGCTACAGACATCCTTCTTCTTGATGTAACACCACTTACACTTTCAATCGAGACAATGGGTGGTATCGCTACTCACCTTATTGAGAGAAATACAACAATTCCTACAAAGAAGAGCCAGGTATTCTCTACAGCAGCAGATAACCAGACTGCGGTTGATATTAATATCGTTCAGGGTGAGCGTCAGTTTGCCAAGGATAACAAGTCACTTGGACAGTTCAGACTCGATGGTATCCCACCAGCAATGAGAGGTGTACCACAGATCGAGGTTACATTCGATATCGATGCAAACGGTATTGTTAACGTATCTGCAAAGGATCTTGGAACAGGTAAGGAGCAGCATATTACAATCACATCTGGTTCTAACATGTCTGACGAGGATATAGAAAAGGCTGTCAAGGAAGCAGCTCAGTACGAGGCTGAGGACAAGAAGCGTAAGGAAGCAGTTGATACAAGAAACGATGCAGAAAGCTTTATGTTCCAGACAAAGAAGGCTCTTGACGAAGTAGGAGACAAGATTTCTGCTGACGAGAGAGCTACAGTTGATGCAGATATTGCTGAGATGCAAAGACTTCTTGACCAGTACACAACTCCAGAAGCTATGGATGAGTCACAGGTTGGTGAGATTAAGGCTCAGATGGAGAAGCTTCAGGCTTCAGCTCAGGGCGTATTCACAAAGATGTATGAGAATATGCAGGCTTCACAGCAGGCAGGCCCTGACATGTCAGGATTTGCAGGAGCAGGCCCAGATATGTCTGGCTTCGGTGGTGCAGCATCTGCTCCAGAAGATGATGTTATCGACGCTGACTTTAAGGAAGTGTAGAATAGTCCATAATAACCCTCCCTTGGGCATAGAACCAAGGGAGGATAATTGCGTATAAAGGAACATTTAAAATGGCAGATAAGAGAGATTACTATGAAGTCTTGGGTGTATCCAAGACTGCAGGTGATGATGAGATAAAAAAAGCATATAGACAGTTAGCAAAGAAATATCATCCTGATATGAATCCTGGTGATACTGAAGCTGAGATTAAATTTAAGGAAGCTTCAGAAGCATACGCTATTCTTTCTGATCCAGACAAGAGACGTCAATATGATCAGTTTGGTCATGCGGCGTTTGAAAATGGCGGCGCTGGAGCTGGTGGATTTGATTTCTCAGGTATGGACTTCTCAGATATCTTTGGAGATATTTTTGGAGATTTCTTTGGAGGCGGTTCAAGACGCAGCTCCAATGGACCTATGAAGGGCGCTAATCTCAGAGCAGCTGTAAACATAAGCTTTGAGGATGCTGCATTTGGCTGCGAGAAAGAACTTGAGATAACTCTCAAAGAAGAATGTGCGGCTTGTCATGGCTCTGGCGCAAAGGCTGGTACCAGCAAAGAAACCTGTACCAAGTGTGGAGGAAAGGGTCGAGTAATGATGACCTCACAGTCATTGTTTGGTATGGTACAAAATGTCACAACATGTCCGGACTGTCGTGGTACTGGTCAGGTTATCAAGACCCCATGTCCGGACTGTCAGGGAACAGGCTATGTGTCCGTAAGACGTAAGATTACAGTAGATATACCAGCTGGTATTGATAACGGTCAGAGTGTACGTATACGTGATAAGGGTGAGCCAGGACGCAACGGTGGCCCAAGAGGTGATCTTTTGGTAGAGGTAAGGGTTGCTCCTCATTCTATATTCCAGAGAAGCGATTATGATATTTATTCATCAGCACCTATGTCATTCGCACAGGCTGCTTTGGGTGGATCAATATTGATTGATACATTGGATGGTCAGGTTATGTATGATGTTAAGCCTGGTACACAGACAGATACACGTATAAGACTTAGAGGTAAGGGTATACCATCTCTTCGTAATAAGAATATGCGCGGAGACCATTATGTAACATTGGTAGTTCAGGTACCAACTGATCTAAGCCATGAGGCGAAGGAAGCTCTGAAGGCATTTGATGCAGTATCTGGTGACAGTTTGTCAGGTCCTGTAACAACAAAAGATAAGAAAAACAAGAAATCTTTCAAAGACAAAATGAAGGAAGTCATGGAAGATTTATAAGAAAAAAGAGTCGATAATTTGTACAAAATTATCGGCTCTTTTTTTGCTTTTGTTGTTCAATTTTAATCATATTGCTATATAATTAGATTAATCATAAAAATATGGGGGTATGATTTATGGATAAAGAGATTATTGCTATGCTCTTGGCTGGTGGTCAGGGATCTCGTCTGTATGCATTGACAGAGAAGCTTGCCAAGCCAGCAGTTCCTTTTGGTGGAAAATATCGAATTATCGATTTTCCACTTTCTAACTGTGTCAACTCGGGCATTGATACAGTAGGTGTGCTGACACAGTATCAGCCACTTGTTCTTAACGAGTATATTGGCAACGGACAGCCATGGGATCTTGACCGACTATATGGAGGCGTTCATGTTTTGCCACCATATCAAAAGGCTGCAGGCTCAGATTGGTACAAGGGGACAGCCAATGCTATTTGTCAGAATATCTCCTTCATAGAGAGATACAATCCCGAGTATGTAATTATCCTTTCAGGAGATCAGATTTGCAAACAGGATTATGCTGATTTTCTTAGATTTCATAAGGAAAAGAATGCTGAGTTTTCTGTGGCAGTAATGGAAGTACCATGGGAAGAAGCCTCGCGTTTTGGACTTATGGTAGCAGATGATAATGACAGAATAACGGAATTTCAGGAAAAACCAAAGGAGCCTAAGAGTAACTTGGCTTCTATGGGTATATACATATTTAATTGGGATATTCTAAAGCAGTATCTCTTGGAGGATGATGCAGATCCTAACTCTGAAAATGATTTTGGAAACAATATTATTCCTAATCTTTTACGAGATAATCGAAGAATGTATGCATATCATTTCGATGGATATTGGAAGGATGTTGGTACCATCAGCTCTCTTTGGGAAGCTAATATGGAGATATTAGAGCCTGAAAAGAGTGGTATTGATTTGTTTGACGAGAATTGGAAGATCTACAGCCGAACAGCTGGATATCCAGGTCATCAGATATTTGAGACTGGAAGAGTAATTAACTCTATGATTACAGATGGATGTCACGTCAAGGGTACTGTTGATCATTCTATTCTTTTTTCAGGTGTATATGTAGAAGAGGGCGCAGAGGTAAGAGATGCCGTTGTAATGGGCAACACTATTATCAAAAAGGGTGCAAAGGTGTCACACTGTATTATTGCAGAAGGAGCAGTAATAGAGGAGGATGCAGTTGTTGGTCAGATGCCAACAGAGGAGAATAAGGGCGTTGCTACTGTTGCTTCTAAGGTTGTTGTTGGAAAAAAGGCAAAAGTAGGACCAAATGCCATGGTAAGAGAAAATGTAAAGGATGGTGAAGAGGTATGCTAGATAACAATATGTCAACACTGGGTATCATTTTCCCAAACACCTATGATAAGACTATGTCAGAGCTAACAAGTAACAGATCTATTGCATCACTACCTTTCGCAAGTCGTTATCGCGTAATAGATTTTATGCTCTCTAATATGGTTAATGCAGGTATTAGTAATGTTTCAATCATAGTAAAGAGAAACTACCATTCGCTGTTGGATCATTTAGGAAATGGTAGAGAATGGGATTTAGCTCGAAAGAAGGGTGGACTTAACATAGTGCCTCCTTTTTCAAGAGATGATGTACAGGTTTACAATGGACGAGTTCAGGGACTGACAAGTATTTTGGGATTTCTCAGATCTCAAAAGGAAGAATATGTAGTAATGTCAGATGCATTTTATGCAACTACCATGGATATTCAAAAGCTTGTTGAAACCCATGTAAGCACAAATGCATACATGACCTGTGTATACAAACGATATAAGCTTTCTGCAAATGCCCTTACTATCCCACAGGAAAAGGGAGACCCATACTATTCATATGAGTTGGATGGCGATAGAATCACAGGTATGCAGATAAATCCTAAGACAGAGGATTATTTGAATCTTGCCATGAATATAACAGTAATGAAACGAACAGATTTGATTCAGGCTGTATCTGATGCATATGTTGCCGGTCAGACTCATTTCGGAAGAGATGTTATAATGCCTAAGCTTGCAACAGAGAGGATTCTAGGCTATGAAGTGACAGATTATGTTGCAGTTATTGATGGCGTTAAAGAATATTTTGATGAGAATATGAAGCTTTTAAATGAACAAAACGCAGATGCTCTGTTTGGAGGCAACAGAGTTCATACAAAGATTCGAGATGATAACCCAACCAGATACACAGACACAGCTTTTGCCAAAAATGTAATGGCTGCAGATGGCTGTGTTATTGAAGGAAAGGTGGAAAACTGTATTCTTTTTAGAGGAGTTCATATCAAGAAGGGGGCTGTAGTCAGAAACTGTGTACTGATGCAGGATACAGTAGTAGGAGAAGGCGCAGTACTGGAATATGTAATAACTGATAAAAATGTAACTGTATCACCTAATCAGGACTTAAGTGGAACTAATATTTTTCCTGCTCTTGTTCCTAAGGGTAAAACAGTTTAAATTGGTATTGTGGAAACTATAGATACATGCTATAGTTTTCTCGTAAATAAAACATTAACCCCTTGGCCGATTTGGTCAAGGGGATTTTTAGGAGGTTTTAATGTTACAGGAGAGTATAAAAAAGCTTGTTAATTACGGGATTAACTGTGGACTCACACCAGAGTGTGAGAGAATCTACACAACCAACCTTTTATTAGAGTGCTTCAAGGAGGATGAGTATACAGATCCAGAAGTTGATTTGTCTGATATTATTTTGGAGGAAGTATTAGCAGATCTATTAGATGAAGCAGTGGCAAGGGGTATTATTGAGGATTCTATTACATATAGAGATCTCTTTGATACCAAGCTTATGAACTGCCTGTGCCCTAGACCAGCTGAAGTACAGGCAAAGTTTAGGGAATATTATGATAAATCACCAGAGGCGGCTACAGAGTATTTTTACAATCTAAGTCGCAATTCAGATTATATTCGTACCTACAGAGTAGCCAAAGATCTTAAGTGGACTACTGATACTGATTACGGTACTTTAGACATAACTGTTAATCTTTCCAAGCCTGAAAAAGATCCTAAGGCAATAGCTGCCGCTTTGTCAGCCAAAAATTCTGCTTATCCAAAGTGTCAGTTGTGCGTAGAAAATGAAGGCTATGCCGGACGAGTAAACCATCCTGCCAGAGAGAATCATAGAATTATTCCAATCACTGTAAATAACAGCAACTGGGGTTTTCAGTATTCCCCTTATGTATATTACAATGAGCATTGTATAGTGTTTAATGGTGAGCATACACCTATGAAAATTGAGAAGGCTACCTTTGTAAAGCTTTTTGATTTTGTAAAGCTGTTTCCACATTACTTCCTGGGCTCAAATGCAGACCTTCCAATTGTAGGAGGATCCATTCTAACTCATGATCATTTCCAGGGAGGACATTATACTTTTGCCATGGAAAAAGCACCTGTAATTCATGAGTTTACAGTTAAGGGGTATGAGGATGTTAATGCAGGAATAGTAAAGTGGCCTCTTTCTGTAATCCGTTTATCTTGTAAGGATGAAAAAAGAATAATTGACCTGGCTGATCATATACTTGAAGCCTGGAGGGGCTATACTGATGAAGCTGCCTTTATTTTTGCCAGCACTGAAGGTGTGCCACACAATACAATTACTCCAATTGCAAGAAAAAGAGGAGAAATTTTTGAGCTTGATCTGGCACTTCGTAACAATATAACTACTGAAGAGCATCCACTTGGTGTATACCATCCACATGATCATTTGCATCACATAAAAAAGGAGAACATCGGACTTATAGAAGTAATGGGACTTGCAGTTCTACCTGCACGACTCAAAGGTGAAATGGAGGCTTTGGCTGAGGCTATTGTATCCGGTACCGATTTACAAAACGATGAGATTTTACAAAAGCATGCCGACTGGGTAGACTCTTTCAAGGTAAACTATGCAGTTATAGATAAAAATAACGTGGACGACATCATTAAGGCTGAAGTTGGAAAGGTATTCTGCGAAGTATTAGAGTGCGCAGGCGTATTTAAATGTGACGAGAAGGGCTTGGACAACTTTAAGAGATTTATAGCAACATTATAAGATGATTTACAAGAAAAGTTTTACTCCAGAGGAATTTAGTCCTGAGGTTATATTAAATTCAGGACAGGTTTTTAGAATGCAGAAAGATACCGGGGCAAAGAATGGGCTGCCTGATATTTACAGCGCCTATTCAGGCAATAATGATATTATGTTTTACCTGAATAAGGACACTGATACATGGGATTTTGTGTGTGACAAAAAACAGTGGGAGTTCTGGCAGAGTTATTTTGACTTTGAAAGAGACTATGGACTATACAATCAAAAGATATTAGAGTCTGAAGATGTCTTTTTAAAGGATGCCCTTAGATTTTCCTTTGGTATGCGTATCTTGAGACAGGATTTGTGGGAGACATTTATATCCTATATGGTCTCTCAAAATAACAACATTCCTAAGATAAAGAAGACTTTGAAAACATTGACAGAACGATACTCTGATGGAATACATTTTCCAGACGCTAAAATTCTGTCGCAGATTCCTCTTGAGGAACTGAAAGAGGGTACGGCACTAGGCTACAGAGCAGAGTATATCTGCGAATTTTCAAAAAGAGTTGCAACAGGAGATATTATTCTTGAAGATTTTTATGGGTTAGAGGCTGATGCAGCCTATGACAAGCTCCTAGAAATCAAAGGAATAGGTCCCAAAGTTGCCAATTGTATTATGTTGTATGGACTTCATGCCATGGACAGCTATCCTGTTGATACATGGATGAAAAAAATAATCACTGAGGATTATGGACATATGAAGCAGGCTGAATATATGGATTATATTAACTTATCGTATCCAGGTTATCAGGGATATATACAGCAATTACAGTTTTATTATAAAAGAAATAAAAAATAAGTGACTTTAGTCCTTTAAAGTAATAATATAGTGATTAGATTTTTACTTTGGAGGACTATTGTTATGTTTGAAGGTACTATTCTTTCATTGCTTCCTGCGGTTGTTGCCATTGCACTGGCATTAATTACCAAGGAAGTATACTCTTCACTGTTTATTGGTATTGTATGTGGCGGTTTATTGTATTCTGGTTTTTCATTTACAGGTACAGTAGAACATGTTATTAATGACGGTATCATTGCATCTGTGGCAGATGCCTACAATGTAGGTATTCTGGTGTTTTTGGTAATGCTTGGCAGCATGGTTATGCTTATGAACAGAGCAGGTGGTTCTGCTGCATTTGGTAAGTGGGCAGCCTGTCATATTAAGACAAAATTTGGAGCTATGATGGCAACAATGTGTCTTGGCATTCTTATTTTTATCGATGACTATTTCAATTGTCTTACTGTTGGTTCTGTCATGAAGCCAGTGACTGACAAAAATGGTATATCAAGGGCAAAGCTTGCGTATCTAATAGACGCTACAGCAGCTCCGATTTGTATTATTGCACCTGTGTCATCATGGGCAGCTGCAGTATCAGGCTTTGTAGAGGGGGCTAACGGTTTAGAACTTTTTATCAGAGCTATACCATATAATTTCTATGCATTTTTATCAATCGTGATGATTATCACTATTTCCAAGCTGGATTTTGACTTTGGTCCTATGAGCTTAGTTGAGATGAGCCATCATTTGGAAGAAAAGTCAAAGCATGTTGAAAGCCCAACAAAGGGTGAAGAACAGCCAGAACCTCCTGTTTCAACTAAGGGAAAGGTAATGCATCTTGTGGTACCTATTGTGATTCTTATTATAAGCTCTGTTATTGGCTTAATTTATTCTGGTGGATTTTTCGATGGTGTAAGCTTTGTTGATGCTTTTTCAGGAGCTGACGCATCAGTAGGACTTTCTATTGGTTCAGTAATTACGGTAATTATCACTATTGCATTTTATCTGATAACAAGAGTACTCAGCTTCTCAGAGTGTATGAATGCCATACCAGAGGGCTTTAAGAGTATGGTGCCAGCAATACTTATTCTTACCTTTGCCTGGTCGCTAAAGGCTATGACAGATTCTCTTGGAGCAAGAGAGTATGTAGCAGGTCTGGTACAGGGCTTTGCTGAAAATGGAGCAGTAGTTGGTCTTATACCAGCTGTTGTATTTGTTATAGGTGCCCTTTTGGCATTTGCTACAGGAACATCATGGGGTACTTTTGGTGTACTCATTCCTATTGTCGTTTATGTATTTGGTGGTGATTTGAGCAATGAACTTATGATAGTATCTATTTCAGCATGTATGGCAGGCGCAGTATGTGGTGACCATTGTTCACCTATTTCTGATACAACAATAATGGCATCTGCAGGAGCAGAGTGTGATCACATGGAGCATGTATCTACACAGCTTCCATATGCTGCTTTGGTAGCTGCTGTGAGCTTTGTATGTTATCTTATGGCAGGATATGTTAGAAGCTGGCTTGTATGTTTGCCAGTCAGCATAGTGCTCATGGTTATTGTTCTCGTTATTATGAATAAAACAATGAGAAAAGAAGGATAATTTTTGGGGGCTTTTATAAGCCCCCTTTTATTGTTTCTTTTTCTGATGTATGTTAAAATCTGCATCGAGTCTCGTAGGTGTCAATATATCTACATTTTGTAGTGTTATTGA
This sequence comes from Pseudobutyrivibrio sp., assembly GCA_021442555.1. Lineage (GTDB taxonomy): Bacteria > Bacillota > Clostridia > Lachnospirales > Lachnospiraceae > Pseudobutyrivibrio. Next base: position 25,472 of record JABUSV010000188.1, read on the forward strand.
TGAAAAGGGAAGCAGGTGAGAGGCCTGCACGAACTCGTCACTGTATGGTTATTATCTGTACCATTATGTCACTGTAGCAATATGGGAAGGCGGTATGGAGGTATAGACCAAGTCAGGAGACCTGCCTACGATTAATATTTTGTAGCCACGAGTAACTGGCGAAGGAGGAATTATGACAGAAAAAAAGAACAACAAGAAAGTAGTACTTGCTGCGATTATCGTTGCAGTAATAGCACTGGCAATGCTGCTGACCTATAAGGTAGCAGCACCTAAGGCAACCGCAGGTACCAAGAACGTAACACTTGAGGTAGTTGATAATAATGGAGAGGCTACTTCATATGAGGTGTGTACAGATGCAGAGTATCTTATTGATATTTTTGATGAGATAGAGGGTCTGACGGTAGATGGCACAACCTCAGAATATGGTCTTTATATCACTACAGTAAATGGTGTATTGGCTGACTATAACGCAGATGGTGCTTATTGGAGCATCCTTGTAAACGACGAGTATGGTCAGTATGGTGCGGATCAGCAGCCTGTTGCAGACGGCGACAAATACGGTCTTGTTTACACCAAATAAAAGTAAAGTATCGGCACTCACCATTACCAATGTCGGTGTGATGGTGGCTACCATGCTGGTAGGAAAATGGATACTTGCTTCACTGCCTAACATTGAGGTTGTATCCTTATTTACAATAGTCTATACCGTTTTTTTTGGAAGCACTGCTTTTTTTGCAGTAATTGTATTTATAATTGTCGAGGGTATTATATATGGAATCGGATGGTGGTTCTATGGATACCTGTTGGCGTGGCCTATTTTATTTTTGATAGCGTACATCCTTAGAAAAAGAGCAAACAGAGTTAACATGTCTGTGGCTTCTGCTTTATTTGGATTAAGCTTTGGAATGCTGTGTGGGATTCCATATGGCATTATGTTTGGATTGAAGGCCGCTGTTGCATGGTGGATAGCAGGAATACCATATGATATTCTTCACGGTGTAGGTAATTTTATTATTTGTTTATTTTTATATGATCCGCTTATCAGAGCACTTAATGTAGTAAAAAAAACCAGACCATAAGGCCTGGTTTTTTGTTTTAGATTTAATTTTAGATAAGATCAGCCTTCCTAAGAGCAGGTCTGATGGCTAAATAGAATATGCTTGCACAGATAATGGCTATTATGGCATTGACAAAAGTGGTCATGGCAGCTATTTTTGCCAGAGCCTCGGACAACTCCTGTGGTACCTTGAGAAGCT
>JABUSV010000242.1 GCA_021442555.1 Pseudobutyrivibrio sp.
AGTGCGATGGTAAAATGGTGGAACCGCGTGGGAGATAAACACAAAGAGTTTTTTAGCGGTAAATAACAATGTATGAGGGCTTTTTCATTGAAGAGAAAATGTCCCTGTGATAATATTAAATGAGGTATATTTTTAAGGAGTGCGTGTAATGAAGGACAGATTACAGGAAATCAAGAGCAAGGCTTTGGCGCAGATTGAAACAGCTGAAGGCTTAGAGACATTAAATGAAGTAAGAGATGCTATTTTAGGGAAAAAAGGTGAGCTTACTGCTGTACTCAGAGGAATGAAGGATGTTGCCCCAGAGGACAGACCACTTGTTGGACAGTGGGTTAACGAGGCCAGAGACGCCATCGAGGCCAAGATGGCAGACAAGCTCAAGCTGTTAGAGTCACAGGCTCTTAAGCTTAGATATGAGACAGAAAAAATAGATGTTACTATGCCAGAGGTTACCAGAAAGAAGGGAAACCTTCATCCTGTTACTCAGGTACGTAATCAGCTTATTGATATTTTTGCATCAATGGGATTTGAGGTTGTTGAGACCAAGGAAATCGAGAATGATTATTATAACTTTACAGCCTTAAATACTCCAGCAGATCACCCTGCAAGAGATATGCAGGATACTTTCTATTTGTCAGAAGATTTCCTTCTTGCTACACAGACATCTGCAGCTCAGATTCACACCATGGAGAAAAAGAATCCTCCAATCAAGATGGTAGCTGCACCAGGTCGTGTATTCAGATCAGATGATGATGCTACACATTCACCAATGTTTCACCAGATGGAGGGACTTGTGGTAGATAAGGGCATCACTCTTTGCGATCTCAAGGGAATGCTAGATGAGCTTGTTAAGAAGCTGTTTGGTAAGGATACAACAACAAGACTTCGTCCTTCGTATTTTCCATTTACAGAGCCATCTGTAGAGGTAGATGTTAGCTGTTTCCAGTGTAAGGGTGCAGGCTGTAAGCTTTGCAAGGGTACAGGTTGGATAGAAGTACTTGGTGCAGGTGTTGTTAATAACAAGGTTCTTGAAGGATGTGGAGTTGATACCAAGGAGTACTCAGGTTTTGCCTTTGGTGTAGGACTTGAGCGTATTGCCATGCTTAAATACGGCATCAACAACATCAAGATGTTATTTGAATCAGATGTGAGAGTATTATCTCAGATCGACGATGAGATGTAATAGAGGAGGACTTATTATATGTTAGCACCACTTAGCTGGTTAAAGGATTATGTAGATATTGACTGCAGCGCATTAGAACTGCAGGAGAAGCTTTTCTCATGTGGATTTGAGGTAGAAGAGCTTATAGAAGTAGGTAAAGATATAACAGGTGTTGTAGTAGGTGAAGTGTTAGAGTGCGAACCTATTCCAGAGACGCACCTTCATGTATGCAAGGTTAATGCTGGAGAACATGGAACATTCCAGGTATGCTGCGGCGCAGACAATGTCAGAGCAGGTGGCAAGTTCCCGGTAGCGCTTGTTGGGGCGCAGGTTTATGCTACAGCCAAGGACCACGTCACAATCGAAGGCGTGATGACTATTAAAAAAGGTAAGCTTCGCGGTTATGAGTCAGAGGGTATGCTTTGCTCAGGTACCGAGCTTGGTCTTAATGAAGATTTATATCCAGGTGCAGGCTATAATGGTCTTTTAGAGCTTCCAGCAGATTCTGTAGCAGGAGAGGATGTTAAGCCTATCCTTGGTATGGATGATTGGATTTTTGATATTGGCATTACTGCTAACCGTGCAGACTGCCAGAGTATATATGGTATTGCCAGAGAGGTGGCTGCTGTTCTTAAAAAGGAATGCAAAGAGCCAGCTTTGGACTATAATGCTACAGATGTAGTAAAGGAAGGCTTTAGCGTTACTGTTGATGCAAAGGATATCTGCCCTAGATACATTGCACACTACGTATATGATGTTAATATTGCACAGTCACCAGCCTGGATGAAAAGACGTCTTGCTTTGGTGGGCATAGGTTCTATTTCCAATGTAGTAGATATCACCAACTACATTATGAAGGAACTCGGTCAGCCTATGCATGCCTTTGATTACAGCTATCTTGAAGGCAATGCAATCAAGGTACGCCGTGCAAACAACGGCGAGAAGATTACAACCTTGGATGAGAAGGAGTTTACGCTTACAGATTCTAATCTTGTAATCTGCGATGGTGTTAAGCCTGTAGCACTTGCCGGAATCATGGGAGGACTTAACTCAGAGATTCTTGATACTACAACAGAGGTAATGTTTGAGGCAGCAAAGTTTGCCCGTGACAATATACGTAAGAGCTCGAGAGCTTTGGGGCAGTCATCAGACAGCTCAGCCATGTACGCCAAGGGTGTATATGAGTACACAACTGAGATGGCAATGAAAAGAGCACTTCATCTTATAGAGGAATTGGGTTGTGGTAAGGTTTCATCTACTCATGTAGAGGTTAACAGTGGCAACTCTATTGAGCCAAAGGAGATGAAGGCTTCTATCGAGGCTATTAATCAGGTGCTGGGCATTACTGTGCCAAACAAAGCAATTTTAGAGATCCTTACTTCACTTAATTTTGCACCTGTAATCGATGGTGATGAGCTTACAATTCAGGTCCCTGCATACAGAGAGGATATGGACAGCTATCCTGATATAGCAGAAGAGATTATTCGCATGTATGGATATGAGCATATCATTCCTACATTTATGCCTACAGCAGAGACTACACTTGGTGGACTGAATCTCAAGCAGAAGACTGAGGCAAAGCTTAAGAGAACACTGTGTGCTCAGGGGGTATGTGAGGGTATTCATTACTCGTTTATATCACCTTCTGATTTTGATTTGCTTAGACTTCCTGAGGATCATCCTTGGAGAAATGCAATCAGGCTTATTAACCCTATCAATATAGATTTATCTGTAATGAGAACAACACTTGCTCCTCAGCTTCTTGCAGCAGCAGCTCGTAATCAAAAGAGAGGCAACCTGGAAGGACGTGTATTCGAGATTGGTAATTCGTTTGTACCAAAGTCGCTTCCACTTACAGATTATCCACAGGAAAATGCAACACTTGGTATAGTAGCCTTTGGAGAGGAAGAAAGCTTTTTTACAATGAAGGGCCTGGCCATGGCTGTTGCTGATTCACTTGGACTTACATTTACTTATGAGGCTTCTACAAGAACTTTCCTGCATCCATATCAGACTGCTGATATTCTTGTAGATGGTGAGGTCGTGGGATATCTTGGTACATCATCATATGAAGTTATGGATGATCTTGACATGAGACTTCCTGCTTATGTATGCGAGATTAACCTGAATCTGCTTGAAAAATATTATGGTGCACCAGTTAAGTTTAATCCGCTTCCAAAATATGCTATAGAAAAGCGTGATTTTGCATTTGTTGTGGACAAGGCTATGGCTTGTGCGGCTATAGAAGATGAGATTAAAAAAGCCAGCACTTATGTTACAGAGGTTAAGTTGTTTGATGTATATGAAGGCATCCAGCTTGGACCAAACAAGAAGAGTATGGCCTTTAATGTAGTATTTACTCCAAAGGATGAAGAATTTACTACAGAGCTTATTGAGGGTCAGGTAAAGAAGATTCTCAAGGGGCTTGATAAAAACTTAGGAATTACATTAAGAGCGTAATATGAAAGTATCAGATTTTAACTATGAGTTGCCAGAGGAGCTTATTGCCCAGGATCCCCTAGAAAAAAGAAGCAATTCAAGACTTATGGTATTGGATAAGAATAATGGACAGGTGACACACCGTCATTTTTATGATATCAAGGATTATCTTAAGTCGGGAGACTGCCTTGTTATCAACAATACCAGAGTTATTCCAGCCAGACTGTTTGGAGTAAAGCATCCTACGGGAGGCCATGTAGAGATTCTCCTTCTCAAGCGTCATTCCGACACAGTGTGGGAATGTCTGGTTAAACCAGGAAAGAATGCCCGCCCAGGTATGGAACTATCCTTTGGAGCTGGTATTCTTATGGGAAAAATAACCGATATTGTAGATGAAGGAAACAGGCTTATAGAATTTAGCTTTGATGGTATTTTTGAGGAGATACTTGATAAGCTAGGAGAGATGCCGCTTCCTCCATATATCACTCACCAGCTTGAGGATAAGAACAGGTATCAGACTGTATATGCCAAGTACGACGGCTCTGCTGCAGCTCCTACTGCAGGCTTACATTTTACCAAGGAGCTTCTTGAGGAAATCAAGGCTATGGGAGTTGAGATTGCCGAGGTTACTCTTCATGTTGGACTGGGAACATTTAGACCTGTCAAGGCGGACGATGTTCTTGACCACCATATGCACTCAGAGTTCTATCAGGTATCTCAGGAGGCTTGTGATATAATCAATGCGACCAAGGCAAGAGGTGGACGTGTTATATCAGTTGGAACTACTTCCACACGAACTCTGGAGTCTGCAGCCAATGAAGACGGTACTCTTACTGAAAAGAGTGGATGGACTGAGATTTTTATCTATCCCGGATACAAATTCAAGGTGATAGATGGTCTTATTACCAATTTTCATCTGCCACAGTCTACCCTTATTATGTTGGTGTCAGCACTTGCTGGCAGGGAGAATGTTTTAAGCGCATATGAGACAGCAGTACAAGAAAAATATCGTTTCTTCAGCTTTGGAGACGCGATGATAGTTATAGATACCAGCAACTAATTATCATGGAGGTTTAATGTAATGGAGGAAAAAAGAGGAGCAAAAAGACTTGATATTGACGTCAAGGTAGAGATTGAGCGTATTGATGAGCCTGGTGTTACAACCATCAAGTATGTGGATGTTGAGGTTGTTAATATTTCAAAGACTGGTCTTGCTTTTAGAATAGAAGGTCAGGAGTTTGAAACAGGTGCTTGTTTTGATGCAAAGATTCAAATCTGGACCAAGGAGACAATAGATACCGTGTTTAAGATTGTCCGTGCCAGCAAGGTTGACGACAATACTAATGAATACGGATGTATCTTTATCGGCATGACAGACACTGACGCTCTGAAAATTGAGATATACCAGCTCTTCAATGATATTGTATAGATTGGAGACTACTTTTGAATAAGACAATTATATTTCCTAATCTTCACATCACATTAGAGAATGTTGGTAAGAGTTTTGATGTGTTTGGATTTACAATAGCCTACTATGGAGTGGTTATTGCCCTTGGTATGATATTGGGAGTTAGCTTTATCCTCCACGAGGCCAAGAGACTGGGCCAGAACGAAGATGATTATCTGGATCTGTCTATATATACCATTATTTTCGGAATTATAGGAGCAAGACTATATTATGTTATATTCTCCTGGGACTATTATAAGGATAATCTGATTAGTATTATCAACATAAGACAGGGAGGTCTTGCTATTTACGGTGGAATCCTGGTGGGAATAGCTACAATCTGCGTGGTCTGCAAGATAAAAAAGCTTGATATATGTCAGTCCATAGATATGATTGCATTTGGTGTTCTTATCGGACAGATAATGGGACGCTGGGGCAATTTCTTTAACAGAGAGGTGTTCGGACAGTACTCAGATGGTTTGTTTGCCATGCTGCTTCCAAAGGACTCTGTGCGTTCGCAGCTGGATATCACGCAGGAGATGTTAGATAATTTGGTTAACATCAATGGTGTAGATTATATATCGGTACATCCTACATTCTTATATGAGTCCTTGTGGAATCTTGGGGTGTTCTTGATTATATTCATAATGAGAAAACACAAAAGATTTAACGGACAGCTTTTCTTTACCTATATGATAGGATATGGCATCGGAAGATATATTATCGAAGGTGTAAGAACTGATCAGCTTAAGCTGGGACATACTGATATACCTGTATCCCAGGTGGTGGCAATTGGTATGATTCTGGCTGGTATTGGTTTATCTGTATATCAATACAAAAAACAAGCTAATAAATAAAGATTTATTAAATAGCTCAAAGAGTTTTATCTCTTTGGGCTATTTTTTTGCGCTTTTTTATGTAAAAAATGGGATTTTCCTCCACTGAAATACTAAGCGAAAAAACATGCAAATTTCATGTTTTTAGGGTAATTCACCTTGAAAATATAACGAAATAAGTGTAATATATGATTAAAAGTGGAGGGAAGTGGATGAATTGTGTCACAAAGTGGTGGATAAGTTGAGAACTTTGTTGATAATCATCTCGAAATAATTAGGAAGGAGGATATCCATTATGTTCATGGGCGAATATAGCCACAATATCGACGCCAAGAATCGTCTGATAATGCCAGCTAAGTTCCGTGAACAACTTGGAGATAAGTTTATAGCTACCAAGGGTTTGGATGGATGTCTTTTTGTATATCCTGTTTCTGAATGGGAGACTATCGAAGCTAAGTTTAGAGAGATTCCACTTACCACCAAGGATGCGCGTAAGTTCTTGAGATTCTTTTTTGCAGGAGCAGCTGAATGCGAGATAGACAAGCAGGGAAGAGTGCTTATTCCACCTACATTAAAAGAATATGCTCACCTTGAAAAAGAAGTTGTTTCTGTTGGTGTATTAAACAGAGTTGAAATATGGTCCAAGGAAAAATGGTTATCAGATAACACATACGATGATATGGATGAGATAGCCGAGCACATGGCTGAGTTGGGATTGGGAATCTAATATGGAATTTAATCATTATTCAGTACTATTACACGAGACAATAGATGGCCTTGAAATAAAGCCGGATGGAATATATGTAGATGGAACCTTGGGAGGTGGCGGGCACTCCTATGAGATAGCAAGCAGGCTTACCACTGGTCACCTGTACGGCTTTGATCAGGATACTGATGCACTTGAGGCTGCCGGCAAGAGACTTGAACCCTTTAAGGATAGGGTAACAAGAATCCATAGCAACTACGAGAATATGAAACAGAAGCTTTCAGAGCTTGGGGTTGACAAGGTGGACGGAATAATTCTTGATCTTGGAGTATCTAGCTTTCAGCTTGATGAAGCTGAAAGGGGCTTTACATACAGAGTAGATGAGGCACCTCTTGATATGAGAATGGACAAGAGTTTGGAGATGACTGCTGCTGATATAGTAAATGAATACAGCGAGGAAGAGCTTAGAAGGGTATTTTTTACTTATGGTGAAGAGAAGTTTTCTAAGCAGATAGCTAAGAATATCGTCAAGGTCAGAGCAAATGAAAGAATATGTACTGCGGGACAGCTTAATGAGATTATAAGAAACAGCATTCCGAAGAAGAATCAGCAGGGCCAGGGACATCCGTCAAAGAGAGTATTTCAGGCACTTAGAATAGAACTTAACAGAGAACTTATTGTGCTAGAACAGCATATAGATGACATGATTGATTTGCTGTCACCTCATGGCAGGCTGTGTATCATAACCTTTCATTCATTAGAGGACAGAATCGTTAAGGTGGCTTTCAAACGTAACGAGTCACCATGTACATGCCCAAAGGATTTTCCAGTTTGCGTATGCAATAATGTTTCAAAGGGCCGTGTGGCTACTAGAAAGCCTATTTTACCTGGCGAAGAGGAGTTAGAGAATAATTCCAGATCAAAGAGCGCCAAGCTTAGAATATTTGAGAGAGTATAAGGACATAATTTATGAGAGAGATTAACAACATTTATTTTCAGGAAGGGAATACAGTTCGAGTAGAGACACCATCGTTTAAGCAGCAGGCATACCAGGAGTACAGGTATCAGACTGTATCTTCTGTGGCTAATAGACCGTTGCGTAATCTCCCTAACAGAGAACAAAGAGATAAGGAATTAAAAGAAGAGCGCGAACGTCAGGCAAAGGAAATGCATCGTAGACAGGTTGCGGCTATGAGAAGAAGCAGACTCATGACAGTTTACATGATAGTAGCAGTAGCGCTTGCCTGTGGTTTATTTGTAGGTTATGTTTCATTGCAAAATGAAATTACAACTCATATGAAGAGTATAGCTGTTATGGAAAATCAGCTTTCGGAAGTAAAGGCTGACAATAAGGTTGCAGAAAGCAGAATTGCTACTTCAACAAATCTGACAGATATAAAAAATTCAGCCATTAATGATTTAGGAATGGTATATGCAACAAGCAGCCAGATAGTGTATTATAGTATGGATGCTGATGACTACATGTCTCAGTATAAAGACATTCCATAAAGAAGGCATTATGGCACGTAAATCAAACACCAAATCTAAAAAACTTCAAAATAAAATCTACAAAAGAATGCAGCGTAAGCTATGGTTCGTATTTAGCTTCGTTTGTATTCTTTTTGTGGTTCTAATAGGTCGTATTATGTATATACAGCGTTCCAGCGGAGAACGCTACGAAAAGATAGTATTGGCTCAGCAGGACTATGACAGTTCCATTATTCCTTTTCAGCGAGGAGATATATTAGATAGCAGAGGTTCAATACTGGCTACTTCTGTTGATGTATATAATGTCATATTGGATTCCAAGGTACTCAACGCCAATAGTGATTATATCACCTCGACAGTAACGGCTGTTGAAAACTGCTTTCCAAATGTAAACATAGAGGCAATGAAGACTCAGATAGCTACTAACCCGGGCAGTCAGTACTATATTTTGGCGAAAAAGGTTCCATATGAACAGATGGCCAAGTTTCTCGAGCTAAGAGACAGTGAGGCTTTTTCAGGGAAATTGTATGGAATATGGTTTGAGAAAGAATATGTCAGGGAATATCCATACAAATCCTTGGCAGCTGCAACCCTTGGATTTGCATCATCTGGTAACGTAGGTGTATTAGGACTTGAAAATAAATATTCCAGCGTTCTTAATGGTGTAAACGGAAGGTCCTATGGATATCTCAATTCTGATTCCAACCTGGAAAAAACAACTATCGATGCAGTTAACGGCAACAACATAGTGTTGTCTTTGGATGTAAATATTCAGCAGATTGCAGAAAAAGCTGTCCTTGACTGGAACAAAGAATATGCTTCAGAAGGCAGATTGGGTAGTAAGAGGACTGCAGCCCTTGTTATGAATCCCAAAAATGGTGAGATTTTGGCCATGGCGCAGTATCCTAGCTTTGATTTGCAGGATCCATATAATCTTAGCGATTTTTACACTGAAGAGGAACTGGAAGGCCTAACGGAAGAAGAAAAGCTGGATAAGCTCAACTCTATATGGCAGAACACCTGCGTTACATACACTTATGAGCCAGGTTCTACAGCCAAGCCTTTTACTGTTGCCATGGGACTTGAAACTGGAGCACTTGAGGGTGATGAGAGCTTTTATTGCGATGGATATGAGATGGTTAGTGGCTTTAAGGTAAAGTGCGTAGCCAAGAATGGACATGGAATGCAAACCATAGCACAAGCATTGTCCAACTCCTGCAATGACAGTCTTATGCAAATATCACGCAAAATAGGCGGAACTAATTTTGCAAATTATCAGTCAGTTTTTGGCTTTGGTCAAAAGACGTATATAGATCTTCCGGGTGAAACCAGCACAGCTGGTCTTATCTACTACGAAGAAGACTTAAATAATATAGCAGTTAACCTGGCGACAAATGCGTTTGGCCAGAACTTTAATACTACAATGATACAGCTTGGATCAGGCTTTTGTTCATTAGTTAACGGAGGCTATCTGTATCAGCCGCATCTTGTTACACGGATTACAGATTCAAATGGTAATACCTTAGAAGAGATAAAACCTGTATTGCAGAAAAGAACCATATCTCAGGAGACCTGCAACATGCTCAAAGATTATATGTTAGAGACAGTTGCCACAGGTACTGGTAAAACTGCAGGAGTCAAGGGGTATGCAATAGGTGGTAAGACAGGTACGGCGGAAAAGCAACCTCGTGACAAAGAAAATTATTTGGTATCTTTTATAGGTTTTGCCCCGGTTGAGGACCCACAGGTTGTTGTTTATGTTATAGTTGATGAGCCAAACACACCTAATCAGGCACACTCAACATATGCTCAGACCATAGCTCACGATATTTTTAAGCAGATTCTTCCATATATGAATATACCATCCGATTTAAGTGAGGAAGAGGAAGCTGCTGCAGCAAATGCTCTTACACAGGCAGTGATTAAGGAGCAAGAGCAAATGGTAGAGGGCGGATACGATGTTCCAGGGGAACCAGCAAATTCTGACAGACAGGAGTAATAATTAATATGACAGAAGTATTTTTACCATTAATAATGGCATTTTTGATTGCTATAGCGATATCACCAGCATGTATTCCTATTTTAAGACGCCTTAAAATGGGCAACACAGAGCGTGAGGAACTTAAAAGTCATCAAAAGAAGAGTGGTACGCCATCTATGGGTGGAGTGATTTTTCTTATTGCAGTATCGGTTGTTGGCTTCTTTTTTGCAAAAACACATCCTCATATATATCCGGTGTTATATGTCACTTTAGCCTTCGGGTTTATAGGCTTTCTGGACGATCTGCTAAAGGCTTTAAAAAGAAAATCTGATGGACTTTTAGCATGGCAAAAAATGCTATTACAGATAGCAGTTACAACTGGCTTTGTAGTCTATATGTATATGTATTCAGATATATCCATGGAGATAATAGTTCCTATTTCAAGAGCTACAGTAGATATTGGATGGCTTGGTATTGTGATAATGTACCTTTGTGTACTTGGTACCGTTAATGGGGCGAATTTTACTGATGGATTGGATGGTCTTGCAACAACAGTTACTATGGTTATTGTTGCTTTTCTTGGGATAGCATCCATACATTTTGGTTCAGATATTACACCTGTGATGGCAGCAATGGTAGGGGCGCTTATGGGATTTTTAATGTACAACGTTCACCCAGCACAGATTTTTATGGGTGATACAGGCTCGTTGGCTCTGGGTGGCTTTGTTGTAAGCAGTGCGTATATGCTGCAGATGCCTATTTTCATCATAATAATATGTCTGATCTATTTGGCTGAGGTTCTGTCAGTTATTATGCAGGTGGGATATTTTAAGGCGACTCACGGCAAAAGAATCTTTAGAATGGCGCCTATTCATCATCATTTTGAGCTTGGCGGATGGTCAGAGGTCAAGGTTGTAGCTGTGTTTTCATGTGTTACAGTGATGCTTTGCGTTCTGGCTTATTACATGCTCTAATATTGGGGGTTATTTAATTGACTGGAAAAAAAGCAGGTAGCGAGGATAAAACCAGCTACGTTAGAAAATTAAATAAGTTAAAGAATTTTGATTATACACTGCTTTTTATTGTTGTGTTCATTCTTGCATTTGGTTTTGTAATGCTTTACAGCACCAGTGCCTACGGTGCTACTCTCAAGCACGGAAGCTCTATATTTTATCTGAAAAAACAATTGATAGCTTCTGTACTTGGCTTTGCTGGTATGACTTTTTTGGCATTTCATGATTATAAATTATTAAAGCCGTTGATAGGTATAATCTATTTGGTATCGTTAGTTCTTTGTATTGCAGTTATCTTTGTAGGTACTAATCTGAACAACTCTTCCAGATGGCTGAGAATCGCTGGTGTATCGGTACAGCCTTCTGAGCTTGCCAAGGTTGCTGTTATTATTTTTTTGGCAGCTATCATATCAAGAGCTCCAAAAGCTCAAAGAGATTTCAAAACAAATGCGATTACATTTGTTACAATCATTCCTATTTTCATAGTAGTGGCCTATAACAATTTATCTACAGCAGTAATAATTATGGGTATTGCTTTTGTTATGATATTTGTTGCCTCGCCTCACTTTTGGAAATTCATTCTTTTGGCTGTAGGTTCCGTAGTACTGATTGTTATATATATATCCTTTGCAAGCTACAGAGCAGGTCGTATTGATGCCTGGCTTCATCCTGAAAACTATACATCAGGAACAGGATTTCAGACGCTTCAGGGCTTGTATGCCATTGGTTCTGGTGGACTATTTGGCAAGGGCTTGGGAGAGAGTATGCAAAAATATATTGTACCTGAGGCCCAAAATGACATGATTTTTTCCATTATATGTGAGGAATTGGGAATCTTTGGAGCAATCTGTGTCATACTGATGTATATTTTGTTGTTATACAGACTGTTATATATAGCCAATCATGCAAGAGATTTATTTGGTTCTTTTATTTGCATAGGTATTATGACCCACATATCTTTGCAAGTGCTTCTTAATATTGCAGTTGTTACCAACTCCATGCCTAATACTGGTGTTACACTGCCTCTTATAAGCTATGGTGGCACGTCTGTGGCAGTTTTGTTATCAGAAATAGGTCTTGCACTGTCCGTGTCAAGATATATGGAATTTGAGGGTAGTGAGATAGATGGCTAAGAAAAAAAAGAAGCGTAAAAAAGGATTTGGGCTTGTAGTAATAGAATGGATTCTTGGCCTCGCCATTATTATTGGCATAGGCATAGCCTTTTGTTACTTTTTTTGTAAAGTGAAAGATGTATCTGTTGAAGGTACAAAGCTTTATTCAACGGTAGAGATTATTGATTATATTTTAGATGATGAGCTCTGTGACAATGCTGTTTATGCAGTGGTAAGCAATCATTTTTTCCCAAAGGATGGATTGGAATTTATCTCAGATTTTGAGGTTAAGATGACAAGTCTTAATACCATTGTAATAGTATGCAATGAGAAGCCTATATTGGGGTATATGGAGAATAATCCTTCAGAATATATTTATTTTAACTATGATGGCAGAATAGCCCAGATAAGCAGTCATTATGTTGATGGATATATAAAGGTAGAGGGTGTAATGTGCGAGGAACCTATGGAAGGAGACCTCCTTGATATAGGTGACAGACAGGTTGGATATCTTGTTGCTTTAATTAAAGCTGTAGAGAAATATGATTTGATTCCCAACGTCATTTCTTACAATTCCAGAGGGGATGTTACTCTGATTTATGACAGTTATAATATAGTACTTGGTGATGTAGAATACCTGGAAGAAAAAATGGAAAGAATAACCCATATTCTACCTTCCATAGAACAGATGGAGGGAACACTACATGTAGAGAATTACTCGCCGAATAGTACAGATATTGTGTTTGAAAAGAAGATGGAAGAAGCAGAATAAAATGATATTTTTTGCCAAAATGGGTTGATAAAATGGGCAAAAAAATATATATTGTTATTAGTATTTTCGAGTATTGTATATATCGACCTCCCGCAGAGGTTATATAAGGAGGATAAGACCTTGATAAATATTACTACTGAAGAAGCAGGAGCACCAGTCAAGATTATCGTTGTCGGTGTCGGCGGAGCTGGCAACAATGCGGTAAAGCGCATGGTTGAAGAAGGCATTGGTGGGGTAGAGTTTATTGGTATTAATACTGATAAGCAGGCTCTTGAGTTGTGCAAAGCACCTACTCTACTTCAGATTGGAGATAAAACAACAGGTGGCAAGGGCGCAGGAGCTAACCCAGAAGTTGGTATGCGTTCGGCTGAGGAGAGTGCAGAGGAAATTTCTGCGGCGATTAAGGGAGCTGACATGGTTTTCGTTACTTGTGGTATGGGTGGCGGAACTGGTACAGGTGCAGCGCCTGTTGTTGCGCAGATTGCCAGAGAGCAGGGCATCCTTACGGTTGGTGTGGTTACAAAGCCATTCCAGTTTGAAGGTAAGCCACGTATGAACAATGCACTCAATGGTATTGAGCGACTTAAGCAAAATGTAGATACGCTTATTGTTATCCCTAACCAGAAGCTTGTTGAGATTTGCAACAAGTCTATGGGTATTGGCGACAGCTTTAAGATGGCAGACCAGGTATTGCACCAGTCTGTACAGGGTATCACAGATCTGATTACCAAGAATTCACTTATTAACCTTGACTTTGCAGATGTTCAGACTGTTATGAAGGACAAGGGACTTGCACATATTGGTATTGGTTCGGCTAAGGGCGATGAGAAGGCTTTGGAGGCTGTTAAGCAGGCTGTTGCTTCGCCACTCCTTGAGACAAGCATTACAGGTGCTACAGATGTTATTGTAAATATCTGTGGTGATGTAGGACTTAACGATGCCAATGAGGCAACATCTTATGTTCAGGATATGACAGGTGCTGACGCAAATATTATCCTTGGTATTACTGTCGACGAGACAATGCAGGATGAGGTATCGGTTACAGTTATTGCTACCGGACTTGGAGATCCATCAAGCTCATTCGGTAGAATGAATGCCACAAGCACTGCAGGTAACATGGGTGTTAATCCAGCCATGAACCGTTATCCAGGACAGCCACAGCAGATGGCACAACCAGTTATGCCAAGACCTCAGATGGCAGGAGCGGTTGATGGACTTACAGGAATGAGAGGGGTTAATACAACACCTCAGTCACAGATGGGAGCCACCATTCCTAATCCTGTTGTATCAAGACCACAGACATTTACTGCACCAACTGAGAGCACAGTTCCAGAGGTGACTATCAAGATGCCTGATTTCATGAGTTCAATCAACAAGAAAAACTAATTAAAACTAATGGGGTTGGCCTACTGGCCAACCCTTTATTTTTACCCGATATTGTGGTAAAATCAATGCTCGTGAGTTCGTAACCATCCTCACGTAAAACAAAACTAAGGAGAATTTAATAATGAACAAAAAGACACTATTTATTACACAGGCTGCTATGATAGCAGCTATCTATGTGGTGCTTACCATTTGTGTTAACGCATTGGGCTTGGCCAGCGGTGTTATTCAGGTTAGACTGTCTGAGGCATTATGTATTTTGCCTATATTTACACCTGCTGCTATACCAGGGCTGTTTGTTGGATGCCTACTGTCCAATATCAGCGCAGGATGTGTTATTTACGATGTGATATTTGGAAGCCTTGCAACATTGATTGGAGCTTGTGGTACATACCTTTTACGCAAGACCAGGTTTGTATTTACTCTTCCTCCAGTTCTTGCCAACTCCATAATAGTACCATTGATTTTAAGGTATGCTTATGGAGTGGAAGATGCCATTTGGTTCCTAATGGTTACAGTTGGAATTGGTGAGCTCATAAGCGTATGTGTAGTAGGTATGATACTTAAAGCTGCGTTATATAAGCAGCGTAATTATATTTTTAGACAAGGGAATTAATTATGAAACAGATTCTGGAACTAATTACAGACAAGGTTACTGAGGCTTTTGAGACTTGTGGTTACGACAAGAAATATGGATGGGTATCTATCTCAAACAGACCTGACCTTTGTGAGTTCCAGTGCAATGGTGCACTGGCTGCAGCAAAAGAATACAAGAAAGCTCCTATTGCTATTGCAGGTGAAGTGGCAGAAAGATTACAGACCTTAGACATGTTTGAAAAGTGTGAATCGTGTGCTCCTGGATTCATTAACATGAACCTTTCCAAAGAGTATTTGGCATCATATGTTTCATCTATGTCAGCTGATACTAAAAGAATGGGTGTAGACAAGGTTGCAGAGCCTAAAAAGGTTATGATTGACTACGGCGGACCTAATGTAGCCAAGCCTCTTCATGTTGGACATCTTCGCTCAGCGGTTATTGGAGAGTCTATCAAAAGAACACTCAGATTTGCAGGTCATGATGTAATCGGTGATGTTCATCTTGGAGACTGGGGGCTGCAGATGGGACTCATTATCACAGAGTTAAAGCTTCGCAAGCCAGAACTAGTATATTTTGATGATACATTCCAGGGTGAATATCCTAAGGAAGCACCATTTACTATTTCAGAATTAGAAGAGATTTATCCTTGTGCTTCAGCCAAGTCCAAGGAAGATGAAGCATATAAGGCAGAGGCCATGGATGCTACATTTAAGCTTCAGCACGGCAATAGAGGATATCAGGCATTGCTTGGTCATATTCTTACTGTTTCAGTTAATGATCTCAAGAGGAACTATGAGAAGCTTGATGTTACATTTGATTTATGGAAGGGTGAATCTGATGCTCAGCCTTACATCCCGGATATGGTTCAAAAGATGAAGGATGATGGCTTTGCATATATCTCTGACGGTGCTTTAGTTGTAGATGTCAAGCTTGACACTGATACCAAGGAAGTGCCACCTTGTATGATTTTAAAGAGCGATGGAGCTTCTTTATATAACACAACTGATCTTGCTACTATGGTTTGGCGTATGAAGGATTATAATCCTGATACTATGATTTATGTAGTAGACAAGAGACAGGAGTTGTATTTTACACAGGTATTTCGTTGCGCGAAGAAGACAGGCATAGTGCCAGAAGAGACCAATCTTCATTTTATAGGTTTTGGTACAATGAATGGTAAGGATGGTAAGCCATTTAAGACACGTCAGGGCGGCGTAATGAGATTAGAGTATCTGCTCTCTGAAGTAGAAGAGAAGATGCTTTCTAAGATTCAGGAAAATGGTACTATGGAGGGTGAGGAAGCTGCAAAGACTGCTTCTACTGTTGCGCTTTCTGCTATCAAATATGGAGATTTGTCAAATCAGGCTTCAAAGGATTATATCTTTGATATTGACAGATTTACATCTTCAGAAGGTAACACAGGTCCATACATCTTATATACTATAGTTCGTATGAAATCGATTTTATCTAAGGCAGGCTTTGATAAGAATAGTGGTGCTTCTGTATTGGCAGCACACTCTGATTCTGAAAAGGCACTTATGCTTGAGCTTACCAAGTTCTCTGCGGCTGTTAACAGTGCTGCCACAGAGATGGCACCACATAAGATTTGCGCATATATATATGATTTAGCAAACGCCTTTAATAGATTTTATCATGACACCAAGATATTGGCAGAAGAGGATGCCGCAGTCAAAAACAGCTATCTTTCTCTTCTTGCCCTTACCGACAATGTACTTGAGACAGCAATTAATTTACTTGGTTTTGAAGCGCCAGAGCGTATGTAGAGAATATGTCTGATTTATCGTATTTACCAAAAGAATTTATAGAGCGCATGGAGTCTGATTTAGGGTCAGACTTCCATGCGTTTTTGTCATCCTATAACGAGGATAAAATAAATGCATTAAGGCTTAATCCTATTAAGCATTCTGACAATTCAACTCCGGTTGCAATATCAGATATGATAGAAGATAAGGTAACATGGTGTTCTACGGGATATTATTATAAGGATGAGGCACGACCAGGTGCACATCCTTATCATCATGCAGGTGTATATTATATTCAGGATGCATCAGCTCAGGCCCCTGTTGAAATGCTATCACCTAAGCCTGGGGATTATTGTCTAGATTTATGTGCAGCACCAGGTGGGAAATCTACACAGATAGCAGGAAAGCTTATGGGTGAAGGATTGTTGGTATGCAATGAGCCTAGTAAGAATAGAGCAAAGATACTGTCTGAAAATGTGGAGAGACTTGGCATTAAAAATGCAATAGTAACCTCAGAATATCCAGATAAGCTTGCCACTGTGTTTGAAGAATATTTTGACTGTATTCTGGTGGACGCCCCTTGTTCTGGAGAGGGAATGTTTAGAAAAAACCATGATGCCTGTGCAGAGTGGAGTATTGATAATGTAGATATGTGCGCAGACAGGCAGGCAGATATTCTTGAAGAAGCGTATAAGATGCTTATACCTGGAGGTAAGCTCTGTTATTCTACATGTACTTTTGCAAGAGCAGAAGACGAAGAACAGATAGCACATTTTCTTAGTCTTCACGAGGATATGACGCTTGTTGAGGATAGACGCTTATGGCCACATGAGATAAAAGGAGAGGGACATTATCTTGCGCTTATGACAAAAAAAGATGATGGACGAGCAGAGGTCATTGCAGACAATCGCTTAAGACTTGAAGTAAAATCTCCTTCAAAAAAGGAGTTGGAAGACTATATATCCTTTGAGAGAGAGGTTTTGACGGATAAGATTGAAAACAATCTCTATCTTATAGGAGATACACTGTATTCCTTGCCAGATACGGCTCCTGATTTTAAGAAGCTACATGTTCTTCGTGGTGGACTCTTTTTAGGCACCATGAAGAAAAATCGTTTTGAGCCAGGACATGCTCTGGGATTGGCATTGAAAGCTGATGAGGTTATAAGAAGCTATAATATGTCTTCTGATGGAACCGAGATAGAGGCGTATATGAAGGGAGAGACTATCAATGCTGATGTAGATGATGGTTGGATACTAATGTGTGTGGATGGCTACTCTATTGGTTGGGGTAAGGCATCAAATGGCGTGATAAAGAATCATTATCCAAAAGGACTGAGAAAGTTATGAAAGATTTTAGAAGAGGATTAATAGCTGGAATTCCTATTGCGTTGGGATATTTGTCTGTATCTTTTACAGTAGGTATTATGGGAGCGACTTTAGGTTTATGTATATGGCAGACGGTGCTTATTTCCATGACTTGTCTGACATCTGCAGGGCAATTGGCTGGAATTGGAATTATGGTACATCCTGGACAGTATATGCAGATGCTAATATCACAATTGACCATCAATATAAGGTATTCTTTTATGGCTGTATCATTATCTCAGAAGGCAGACAGTAAGTTTTCTGGCATATTCAGGTGGATATTTGGATTTTTTATTACAGATGAGATTTTTGCTGTATGCGTTCAAGAAAATGCATTAAAAAGGTCATATATGGCGGGTACAGCATGTCTGCCATGGATTGGTTGGTCTTTTGGAACATTGCTTGGTGCTTCCTTAGGGGCGATTCTGCCAGACAGAATAATGAGTGCCCTTGCTGTTGCAATATATGCGATGTTTATAGCAATTGTCGTACCAGAGATGAAAAAATCAACAGCGGTAATATGGGTTGTATCTATAGCAGTATTGCTTAGCTGTTTGTTCTATTATGTACCGGCACTTCAGGGAATATCCAGTGGTATAACAATAAGTGTATGTGCAATAGTTGCTGCGGTAGTAGGTGCGTTAGTATTTCCGGTGGAGGTGGACCTTGGATAATAGACAATATTTTATTTACCTTATGATTATGGCTGTGTCTACTTATCTTATTCGTGCCATACCTTTTGTGGCTGTAAAAGAAAAGATAAAAAGTAGGCTCATTAATTCATTTTTGTATTACATACCTTATGCGGTATTAGCAGCAATGACTATACCTTCCATATTCTATGCGCCAAGCAACATGGTGGCGGCAGTTGTAGCGGTGGTCATGGCTGTGATATTTGCTTTGAAGAATAAGAGTCTAATGGTTGTGGCAGTAATTGCATGTGCTACTGTTTTTATTGTCGAAAGTTTAATGATGATTATATAATTGGATATTATGGGCAAAAGAATTACTTGTGCGGTGCTGGCGCATGTTGATGCCGGAAAAACTACGTTATCAGAAAATATATTATATAATGCAGGTGCTATCAAGGCCGCTGGAAGAGTAGACTACAAGGATGCATACTTGGATACAGATTCTATGGAAAAAAAGCGTGGAATAACCATCTACTCAAAACAGGCTGTTTTTAATTATGGTGAATCAAGCGTTTATTTAATTGACACACCAGGGCATGTGGATTTTGCAACTGAGACAGAGCGCGCATTAGCAATAGTAGATTATGCCATATTGCTTATCAGTGGAGCGGATGGTGTTCAGGGACATACTAAGACCTTGTGGAAGCTTCTTGGAGAATACAATATTCCTACTTTTATTTTTGTAAATAAAATGGACCAGGATGTTGCTGATAAGACCAGCCTGCTGGCTGATATACAAAAAAAGCTGACAGATGGCTGCTTTGAACTGTCTGATGTGGAGTCTATAGCCATGACTTCAGAGGTAGCTATGGAGGAATTTCTTTCAACAGATGACCTTAGTCGAGACACGATAGCTACGTTGATAGCCAATAGACAGTATTTTCCAGTGCTGTTTGGTTCGGCTTTAAAAAACACTGGTGTTGTGGAGCTCATGGAAGCTATTGATAAATATAGTCTTGAGCCTGATTACCATGAAGATACTTCTCTTAGAGTATATAAGATAGAGAAGCTTGGACTTGATCATAGATTGACAGACGTCAAGGTCACAGGCGGGATTCTTAAGGTTAAGGATATTTTGCCAAACGGAGAAAAAATCAACCAGATTAGAATATATTCGGGGTCTAAATATAGACAGGTGGATGAACTTCTACCGGGGCAGGTTGGCTCATTAATAGGACCTGAAAAAACTTATGCCGGTCAGGGAATGGGACAAGAATGTGATTTAAGTGATGTATACCTTAGTCCTGTGCTTAGATATGCTGTTCATTTTTTAGATGACACAGATCCGGCGAAAGCCTATCAAATGCTTCTTGCTTTGTCAGAAGAAGACCCATCCGTTGATGTTAGCTTTAATGATACTACATCAGAAATTAGCATGTCTCTAATGGGACAGGTGCAGACAGAGATACTGGCTGAACGAATAGAAATATTGCTGGGATATAAGATTATTTTTGAAGAAGGCAGAATATTGTATAAAGAGACCATTGCAAACTGTGTAGAGGGAGTGGGACATTTCGAGCCACTGAGACACTATGCGGAGGCGCATATATTAATGGAACCTGCTGAAAGAGGAACAGGGATATCTGTAGAAGCCGATGTATGTGTGGATGAACTTGACCTTAACTGGCAGCGACTTATTGAAACTCACATATATGAGACAGAGCATGTTGGGGTTCTGACAGGCAGTCCTATTACAGACATACATTTTACTATCTGTGGGGGAAAAGCTCACTTAAAACACACTGAAGGCGGCGATTTTAGGGAGGCTACCTATAGAGCTGTTCGGCAGGGATTGATGGAAGCTGAAAATGTGTTACTGGAGCCGTATTATCGTTTTGAACTGGTGGTTCCTACAGGCGACATAGGAAGAGCTATGAATGATATTGAATCAATGCATGGATTCTTTAATTCTCCAGTTATAGAAGAGGATTTTGCTACCATAATTGGAGTATGTCCTGTTGCTACAATTCAAAACTACCAGGCAAATGTTGCATCATATACCAAAGGTATGGGACAGCTGGGATTAGAGTATGCTGGATATGATGCCTGCCATAATCCTGAAGAAATTATATCTAGATATAATTACAATCCGGATAGTGATACCATGCATCCTTGTGGATCTGTTTTCTGCAGTCATGGTGCAGGAGTATATGTTCCGTGGAATCAGGTTAAGGATAGCTGCCATGTGCCATGCAGATTCTCGAAAAATGAACCTGAATATGTTATTTCAGATGATTATTCCATGCGACATGGTTCGGATGAAGTGATAGATTCGGACGAGATAGATAAGATTTTATACAGGGCAACCCATAGTAATTTTGGTAAAAATCCCAAGAAGGGCTGGAATCGTAACAATAGCAGGCCAAAGAGGACTACACAAGACTATGTTTATAGAGAACCCAAGAAAACAAAGGTCAAAGATAAATATTTATTAGTTGATGGATATAATCTGATATATGCGTGGCCTGAATTAAGAGATATTCTTGAAGATAATCTAGATGGTGCGAGAGGTCGTCTTTTAGACATACTGTGTAACTATCAGGCAATTAAAAACTATAATGTTATTGCAGTTTTTGATGCATACAAGCTCAAAAATCATCCTGTAGAATGTTCGGATTATTTAAATATTCATCAGGTATTTACGGCTGAGGCTCAGACGGCAGATGCTTACATTGAAAAATTTACACATGATCACAGTAAAAACTATGATATAACAGTAGTAACATCTGATGGACTCGAACAGGTGATTATAAGGGGAGAAGGCGCTCATCTTATATCCTCAAGAGAATTCATCGATGATGTTGACAGGGCTTCAAAAGAGTTAAAGGAGAAGTTTGATATTAAATGATAATTAACGTGTTAACTTTGTTTCCTGAGATGATAGATAATATAGCCAAGGAAAGCATTATGGGTAAAGGAATTGAAAATGGTTACCTTAGTCTTAATGCTGTGAACATAAGAGATTACACAACGGATGTTCATAAAAAGGTTGATGATTATACTTATGGTGGTGGAGCAGGGATGTTGATTCAGGCTCAGCCTGTATATGACTGTTATAAGGCTGTTAATGGAGATGCCAAGCCTCGAACTATATATGTAACACCTCAGGGAAGACCTTTTACGCAAAACATGGCCATTGAGCTTAGTAAAGAGGATGAACTTACCATTATTTGTGGACATTATGAGGGCATAGATGAGAGAGTACTAGAGGAGGTAGTTACTGATTATATTTCAATAGGTGACTATGTTTTGACTGGTGGAGAATTAGCAGCCATGGTTATCATCGATGCAGTATCTCGTTTTGTACCTGGAGTACTCGGTAATGATGAATCTGCCATGACAGAGAGCTTTTATCGTAATCTGTTGGAATACCCTCAGTATTCAAGACCATATGAATGGAATGGCAAGCATGTTCCAGAAGTATTGACTGGAGGTAATGCTAAGGAAATCAGTGCTTGGCGTCTTAATGAATCAATAAAAAGGACCAAAGAGCGAAGACCAGATTTATATGAAAAATATATAGCAAGCCAAGAAATTATATCAAGACTTAAGAAAAAGAAGCGCGATAACTATTACATGATAGAGTCTCTTAACCGAGGAAAGAGTGAGGTGCTGTATTGCGATGATTATGTGGTGTTATTAGAGGATTCAAACCATGAATGCTATTATATATGGCTGGATGATATGGCAGTGGATTTACAAAATGATGCAGCTATAGAAGCAGCGTTGAGTAATGTCACAGAATTGCTTGATACGAACAGATTATTGGTTGTTCAGACAAAGAAAGTTGCTGATTATCTGTGTGGGTTGCTTCATATAACAATTGCGATGGAATCACATCTGTATACTTATACACAAAAAGATTATAAACATATAAATGGATATGATATCAGAATGCTTGGTTTAGAGTATTTTGATGAGATTTTTCAGATGTATGACGAGGAATCAGAATGTAATCTAAGGCATATGCTTTCTACTGGCAAGGTATATGGTATATTTGTTGAAAATGAGTTGGCTGGATTTTGCGGAGAACACCTGGATGGTTGTACAGGGCCTTTGATTATAAAGGAAAAATATCGAAAACAAGGTCTGGGTTATGTACTGGAACGTTATATGTTAAATGTCTATAAAGAAAAAGATGAGATTATGTACTGCTATGTGAAAACAGGAAACCTGGCATCTGAAGCATTACAGTCAAAGCTTGGATTATATTCTTCTGACAAATTGATATATTGGCTAGGAAGATATGAATTTTAACTGAAAAATTATACAAAAGCGACAGGCGGTTTACATTGAGTATGCCGCCTTTTTATGTTAGAATAGGTGTGTTTTAGGTATATTTTTCCCTAAAACATGTTTTTATAAAGAAAAGAGGTGTATTTAAATGACACAGATTGACATTATTTCCGGGTTTTTAGGAGCAGGCAAGACTACATTTATTCGTAAAATGCTGGAGGAAGCATACAAGGGAGAAAAGGTAGTTTTGATAGAGAACGAATACGGCGAAGTTGGTATTGACGGAGGATTTTTAAAGGATGCAGGTATTGAGATTACAGAGATGAATTCTGGCTGTATCTGCTGTACATTGGTAGGAGATTTCCAGTCGAGCCTTAAAGAGGTTATTGATAAATATAGTCCAGACAGGGTAATTATCGAACCATCTGGTGTTGGAAAGCTTTCAGATGTTATGACATCGGTTATAAATGTTGAAAAGGAACTTGACTGCAAGCTGGGTTCTCTTGTTACTGTTGTTAATTCAGTCAAGGCTTCAAAGCAGATGAAGGCCTTTGGTGAGTTTTTTAACAATCAGATTGAGTACGCTACTACTGTTATCCTTAGCCGTACGCAAAATGCTAACGATGTTCAGCTTGAGTTTTGTGTTAAGCAAATTCAGGCTCTTAATCCTAAGGCCTCTATTGTAACAACACCATGGGATGAGCTGACTGGTGATCAGATTAAAAACGCTATTGAAGGAAAGGACAATTTAGAACTCAAGCTTCTTGCAGAAGAAGAGCATGAGCGTCATGAGCATGAGCATCATCACCATGACCACGATCACGAGTGTGAGCATGAGCATCATCACCATGACCACGATCACGAGTGTGAACATGAGCATCATCATCACGACCATGAGTGTGAGCATGAGCATCATCATCACGACCATGAGCATCATGAACATGACGAGCATTGTACTTGTGGCTGTCATGACCATGATCACGAGCATCACCATCATCATGCGGATGAAGTATTTACAAGCTGGGGTAAGGAAACACCTCATAAGTTTGACAAGGCTACTATTGAACGTGCCATGCAGGTATTTGCCTTTACTGAGGAGTATGGACATGTTATCCGCTCAAAGGGTATGGTTGAGTCAACAGAGGGTGGTTGGATTTACTTTGATTTTGTGGACGGCGAATATGAGCTTAGAGATGGCGAACCTGATTACACAGGTCGTCTTGTAGTAATAGGTGCCGATATTGATGAGCACAAGATAGAAGAACTCTTCGGATTAGAGTAACATATAGAGGTTTTAGTAATATGAATGAGATACCAGTATATTTATTTACAGGTTTTATGGACAGTGGCAAGACAACACTGATTCAGGAGACCTTGTATGAAAATGATTTTGGTAAAGATTCTGGAGACAGACTGCTTATCATTGCCTGTGAGGATGGTGATGAGGAGTATGATGAGGCTAAACTTGCCACAGTAGGAGCCAAGGTTGCCATGATTGAAGAGGAAGATGATTTCAATAAGGGCACTTTGGAAAAGCTTGCTGATGAGTACAAGCCTGATGTTATATTTATTGAGTTTAACGGTACCTGGGATACAGGAAAGGTATTCGATCCGGATTCATTGCCAGAAGGATGGATTTTGGCACAGACTTTGGCTACAGTAGATGCTACTACCTTTGAGATGTATCTTACCAACATGAGAACCATGATGATGGAGAATCTCTACAAGGCAGAAGTAGTTATTTTTAACAGATGTACAGATGCTACACCAAAGACCAAGTTCAGGGGCCAGATCAAGTCCATGAACAGACCTGCACAGATTGTTTATGAGCGCGCTGATGGTTCCATAGATGACAGTCCAGAGGAACTTCCATTTGATATTGAGGCAGATGTCATAGAGATTACCGATGCAGATTATGCAATTTGGTTTATGGATTGCATGGAGACACCTAAAAAATATGATGGCAAGACTGTACATTTTACAGGTCTTGTATATAATCCTAATGACGGAAAGCTTCGTAAGGATGTGTTTGTGCCTGGCAGATTTGCCATGACCTGTTGTGTGGATGACATACAGTTTTTGGGCATGAAGTGCAAATTTGATAAGGCGCAGGAGATGGCTCACAAGAGTTGGATTGATATTACAGCCAAGCTTAAGGTTGAGTTTGCAAAAGAATATAAGGGTAAAGGACCTGTTCTTTATCCTATAGATATTAAAGCTGCAGAAAAGCCAGAGGATGAATTGGTATACTTTAGCTAAAATTATTTTTTTATATGGGAAGGAGATTTGTTATGTATCAGATCCTTAAAAAGGAAAAGCTGTCTGATAAGATTTACCTTATGGTAGTTAAGGCACCACGTGTAGCGGACGGATGTCTTCCAGGACAGTTTATTATTGCAAAGTTAGATGAGGTTGGAGAGAGAATTCCTCTTACTATCTGTGACTATGACAGAGCTGAGGGAACAATCACAATCGTATTCCAGACAGTCGGTGCTTCTACAGAGCGTATGGCTCTTCTTGAAGAGGGCGAAGGCTTTATGGACTTTGTTGGACCACTTGGACAGCCTTCAGAGCTTTGTATCGAGGCTGACCTTGAGGAAACCAAGAAAAAGTCTATCGTGTTTATTGCTGGTGGTGTAGGTACTGCACCTGTATATCCACAGGTTAAGTGGCTTCACGAGCATGGCGTAGATGTGACTGTTATTATTGGTGCCAGAAGTAAGGATATTCTTTTCTACGAAGAAGAGATGAGAGCTGTAGCATCTGAGCTTTACGTATGTACAGATGATGGTTCTTATGGTTTCCATGGTATGGGAACAAATCAGCTTCAGGCTCTTGTTGATGCAGGTAAGTCATACAATCACTGCGTTGCAATTGGTCCTATGATTATGATGAAATTTGTTTGCAAGCTTACAAAGGAGCTTGGCATTCCTACTATAGTATCCATGAACCCAATTATGGTTGATGGTACAGGTATGTGCGGCGCTTGCAGACTTGTAGTTGGTGATGAGGTTAAGTTTGCTTGCGTTGATGGACCTGAGTTTGATGGTCACCTCGTTGATTTTGACCAGGCTATGGCTCGTTCAAAGCAGTATAAGACAGAAGAAGGTAGACGTCTTCTTGCACTTCAGGAAGGCGATACTCATCATGGTGGATGTGGACATTGCGGAGGTGACAAGTAATGGCAGATGTATTAGTAAGAGTTCCAATTTCAGAGCAGGATCCTAAGGTTCGTGCAACTAATTTTGAAGAAGTATGTTT
>JABUSV010000200.1 GCA_021442555.1 Pseudobutyrivibrio sp.
CAAGTTCAATAAGAAGTACGGCATTCAGTAGTATTTATGGAAACAAGAAAGGGTTGAGAGTTATCTCAGCCCTTTTTCTTTGAAAAGGGGAGCAAGGTAGTGAAGTATTCAGGAATAGGCGGTCAAGCTGTAATGGAAGGCGTTATGATGCGTAACGGCAAAAAATACGCTATTGCAGTCCGCAAACCAGACAAAGAAATCGATATCTGTATTAAAGATGCCAAGAGCACAGATGACATATGGCACAAGATACCTATTATAAGAGGCATGATTACTTTTGTTGATTCATTAGTAGTTGGAATGAGTTCACTTACCCATTCTGCCAGTTTTTTTGATGAGGAAGATGCTCCAAAGAAGGAACTTACAGTAGAAGAACAAAAGAAAAAAGATGCAGCTGACAAAGCTATCATGGGTGGAACTGTGGTGATATCATTTGTTCTGGCTCTGGCTTTATTTTTTGCGTTACCATATTTTATTTCATTATTGGTAAAGAAAATAATATACAGTGATATGCTGCTTGCTCTTATTGAAGGTATTATTCGAATTGGTATATTTATAGGATATATTTGGGCGATATCCAAGATGGAGGATATTAAGCGTACATTTATGTATCACGGTGCAGAGCATAAATGTATTAATTGTATCGAGCAGGGACTTCCACTTACAGTGGATAATGTAAGGGCCAGCAGTAAACAACATAAGCGTTGCGGTACAAGCTTTATTTTTATTGTTTTTATCATTTCAGTATTCTTTTTTATGTTTATCAGATTTGACAATGTTTGGGTTAAGCTTGTGGCCAGACTTATTCTTGTGCCTTTTATAGCAGGTGTATCTTATGAGTTTATTCGAATCGCAGGAAGATATGATAACGGGATAATAACTGTATTATCAAAGCCAGGAATGTGGCTTCAGAATATGACTACCTGCGAACCAGATGATGATATGATAGAGGTTGGTATTGCTTCAGTTGAGGCTGTGTTTGACTGGAAGGAATTTCAGGAAAACAATATAGGTATGTTCTTATGAAATACAAAAATGCACTTAATGAAGCTTGTGGGGTATTACAAAATGCAGATATTGCAGATGCTAACTATGATTCATGGCTTCTATTAGAATACGTTACCGGGCTTACCAGACAACAATACTATATGTGCATGGAAGATGAGATGCCAGAGGATTCTTATGATAAGTATCTTGATATGATAAAAATGAGGGCTGGTCGTATTCCTTTGCAGCATATTACTCACGAACAGTCATTTATGGGACTGAGCTTCTATGTTAATGAGCATGTTCTTGTCCCAAGACAGGATACAGAGATTCTGGTGGAAGAGGCTTTAAAGCATATTCCCTCAGGTGGTGATGTGCTTGATGTATGCACCGGAAGTGGATGTATTATTATATCTCTTATGCACTACAGTGAAGCTGATACAGGACTTGGCACTGATATTTCTTTCAATGCCATTCAGGTAGCGCGTAGGAATGCGACATCTCTTGGTTCCAAGGCAGAATTTGTGGAATCAGATTTGTTTGATAATATTCATGACAGATATGATGTAATAGTGTCCAATCCACCATATATAGCTTCTGCCCAGATAGAGCATCTTGACCCAGAGGTTAAGTTTCATGACCCGATACTGGCTCTTGACGGAAGTGATGACGGACTGATATTTTATAGAAGTATTGTTTCCAAGGCTTTCGATTATCTTAAGCCAGGAGGCTATCTATTATTTGAAATAGGATATGATCAAGGAGAGGCTGTGGCTTCTCTTATGAAAGAAAAAGGCTTCACTGACGTTCTTGTGATTAAGGACTTGAGTGGTCTTGATAGAGTAGTGAAAGGAAAATACAATGTTTGACAGATTAGAAGATCTTATCTTGAGATATGAAGAGGTAATGAACCTTCTCTCAGAGCCAGATGTTGCAAATGACAATGCACGTTTTAGAGCTCTAATGAAGGAACAGGCAGATTTGGCGCCTATTGTAGAGGCTTATAAGCAGTATAAGTCTCATAAGCAAAACATAGAGGATTCATTGGCCCTTCTTGATGAAGAGACTGATGAGGAGATGAAGGAGCTTGCAAAGGAAGAGCTTAACGAGTCCAAGGCTCAGGTTGAAGAACTGGAACAGCAGCTTAAGATTTTACTTCTTCCTAAGGATCCTAATGATGACAAGAATGTCATCGTCGAGATACGAGCTGGTGCAGGTGGAGAAGAGGCAGCACTTTTTGCAGCTGAGGTTTATCGTATGTATGTACACTACGTAGAGGCTAGAGGCTGGAAGGTTGAACTTCTTGAAGCAGACGAGACTGGTATCGGTGGAATGAAGAATATAGAGTTTATGGTAAAAGGTACTGGTGCATACTCGATTTTGAAATATGAATCTGGTGTACACAGAGTACAGAGAGTGCCAGAGACTGAGTCACAGGGTCGTATTCAGACATCGACATGTTCTGTAGCTGTTATGCCAGAAGCAGAAGAAGTAGATATCCAGATTGAGGATAAGGATATTCGTATTGATGTAATGAGAGCATCAGGAAATGGTGGACAGTGTGTTAATACAACTGACTCAGCGGTTCGTCTTACTCACTATCCAACAGGTATTGTAATCTATAGCCAGACAGAGAAATCTCAGCTTCAGAACAAGGAAAAGGCATTTGCTTTACTTAGAGCAAAGCTTTATGATATAGAGCTTCAGAAACAGCAGGATGCAGAAGCAGCTGAGAGACGTTCTCAGATTGGTACCGGAGACAGAGCGGAAAAGATTAGAACATATAATTTCCCACAGGGACGTGTTACAGATCACAGAATTAATCTTACACTCTACAAGCTTGATAAGATTATGAATGGTGATATTCAGGAGATTTTAGATGCACTTATTGCAGCTGACCAGGCCGCAAGACTTGCGAAGATGAATGAACAATAGTATATTGTAATGTATTTATACAGTCTGAATGATTTTACATTCGGACTGTTTTTTTGTGCATAATTGTACAAACTGTCTACAATAATTGAAAGAATTTAGATAATATGGTACATTATTCTATATATTTATAAGGGAGAACTATGATGAAAAATCATGGAAACGAGTCAGCTGAAGACTATCTTGAAACAATATTAATATTGAGCGAAAAGCTTCCTGTGGTTAGAGCAGTGGATGTTGCGAATGAACTTGATTATAAAAAGTCATCAGTCAGTATTGCCATGAAAAACTTAAGAGAGAAGAACCATATCGCCGTCTCTGATGCAGGATATATTACATTGACAGAATCTGGCAAACAGATAGCGGATATGATTTATGAGCGACACAAGTTTATAGCTGAGACCCTTATAAAGCTTGGGGTTGATAAAGATATTGCTCATGCAGACGCATGTCGAATAGAACATGTTATTAGCAAGGAGAGCTTTGAGGCTCTTAGGACATACATTTTAAATACTAATAAGATTTTATAGGTGCAATATGGAAGAAAAAGAATTAATTATACAGCAGTTGCGTGATGCTGGATGTCGAATAACCAAGCAAAGACTGGCAATTCTTGACATAATACTTAATCAGGATCCATCTTGTTGTAAGGAAATATACAGAGAAGCTGTTAAAGTTGATAAAAATATTGGTTCTGCTACGGTCTATAGAATGGTTAATACTCTGGAAGAAATAGGGGTATTAAATCGCAAGAATATGTATCAGGTCGATTGCAGTTCATGTTCAAAAAACTGCGATGGAGCAGAGTGTCAGGATGCGAATAGCAGTAATTCCTGCTCTGGTTGTGGAACAAATATGGTCCTTACATTGGACGATGGAACGCATATTATTTTAACAAAAGAAGAATTGAAATCAGTATTATTTGATGGATTAAAGTATCAGAATAGGATAGCTAATCAAAAGATAGAAAAAATATTAATGTAACATGGGGTTTTTTACAGTATGAAAAGTAGGCTTTTACATCAAATATCAATTGAATTTTTTGATATTATAACTGAACAGACTAAGTCCAGTCAGGAGATGGTATGCCATATTACAAAAGCCATTGATTTGGTTGCTGATATTTTGCATATAGCAAAAGTAGAATATTTGCTTGAGGTACCAAGAACTCCAATCAGCCCTGATGGAATTTACGATAATACGGTTTTGTTTTATAGTGAAAAATCTATCGTTGGTAAGCAAAGGAAGGTATTTCAGTTTGACAATCTTGACAAGAGCCATATCACTTTAAGTTTTTCGTGTATAGATGGTTATTCCTGGGATGAGATAGAGGAGAAGGATTTATATTTTGTTGCAAAACAGATTTTCTCAGCCTTAGAACGCCTTATGGCACATGCCAATGTTGAATATGTCATGCTTGTAGACTATAAGACCGGCATACCTAATCAGCAGGGATTAAAGAAGTTCATTATACAAAAACAGGAAGAGGGATATCTTCATAAGTATGATGCACTATATTTTAATATTCATAACTTTAAGTATGTTAATAAGGTATTACCTTATGAGGAAGCCGACATAGTGTTGGCTAAGTTTGCTCAAAAGGTAGCACATGCTTTGTCAAAAAATGAAATGGTTGCCAGAAATGGTGGCGATAGCTTTGTTGCTTTGGTATTGCGCGAAAATATAGACTATTTTGTTGATTTTCTTCAGAGTGTTTGCATTGAACATCAATTCAAGGAAAGCGTTGAAAGGTTTAATTTCAGAAGTGTTGCCGGCGGTTGTCAGCTAAGAGATGATATGGAAGCTGGTGAAGTATTCCGCAATATTTCCATCGCCTATCAAAACAGCCGTAAAAGGGGATATAATCTCTCGTTCTTTTCTGAGAATATATATGAAGAGGCCAGGAGAAAAGAAGCTATTGTCGCCAAGTTTAGCGAGGCTATTCATAACAGAGAGTTTTACGTAATGTATCAGCCGAAGGTATCTTTGTGCGATAACAGCTTGTGTGGCGCAGAGGCTTTGGTTAGATGGAGACATAATGGAATAGTTGTTTCACCTGGTGAATTTATTCCTGCTCTTGAGGAAGAAGGCAGTGTAACGGTATTGGATTACTATGTTTTAGAGTATGTTTGCAGATTTATATCAGATTCTATAGCTGTTGGAAGAAAAGTAGTTCCAGTATCTGTTAATTTTTCCAAAAAGCACATGCTCAATGTTAACCTGGTTAGAGATATACTTGATATCATTGATAAATATAATGTTCCTCACAATCTAATCGATATCGAGCTTACGGAAAGTGAAGAATTCAGCGATTACAATATCATGGAAGGTATTGTAGAACAGCTGCAGGCTAACGGTATTGTTACTTCTATGGATGATTTTGGAACAGGTTATTCTTCATTATCCATGCTCAAAAAGACAAAGCTTAATACCATAAAAATCGATAAATCCTTTATTCCACTTGAAGAAGAATATCCAGGCAAGGAGAAGGATTTGATTATGTTCAAGCATTTGGTACAAATAGCCCAGGAGCTTGGAATGAATACAATAGCAGAAGGCGTAGAAAAGGAACAGCAACTAAAATATCTGCAGGATTTAGATTGTAATATTGTCCAGGGATTTGTTTTTGACAAACCACTTGAGGAAAAAGCATTTATTGAGAGGTTAGAGAATCCAAATTATTAGTGCGTTTTGGGAGGGCCAAATATGCGTTGTGTCTATGGTAGCAGTACAGAAATCGATATAAAAAAAGCGGCAACAGAAGCTACAAAAGATATTGTTAATCCAAAAGTAATCTTTTATTTTTCCAATGAGGAGCATTTTGCAGAATATTCATTACTTATTGCAGGATTCTATCCTGATGCAATCGTAATGGGTGCAACAAGCTATATGTGCATAAGTGGAAATGGATATGCTAAATATGGTTTAAGTGTTGTGTCCATAGAAGATGGAGTGGACGCAGTGGCAGGGGTTATCCCAGAGGTATCAGATGATCCACTGAAGTATTCAAATCAGGTGATTGAAAAATATAATCAGTTGGGTAAAAAAGACAACAATATTTGTATCGAATTTACCAATGGACTGTTAGCAGCTGAAGAAAAGGTAGTTATGGCTTTAAATTCAGTGCTGTTATATGAAGGAGTTCAGGTATTTGGTGGATCTGCGGGTTCTGCGGATTTAGAGCATCAGACAAGGGTTTCCTACAATGGTATTGTCTATGATAATGCCTGTGTATATTGCATCTTACACAATGAAAGTGGGCCTATTCATATATACAAAGAAAACATCTATCAGCCTATTACAGGCCATAAATATCAGGTTACGAAGGCTGACTCTGCCCGCAGATTGGTATATGAGATGGATGACAGAGCAGCTTTGGATATATTTCAGGAAGAACTTAATATCACTTCAGATCAGGTGGAGGTGGCTTTGCAAAAATATCCTTGGGGTAAAGATATCGGTGATGACGGAGTGTTTGTTATTGCTAATGAAAAAAGTACAACTGACAGAGGAATCTCATTTTTTGCCAGAGTTCATGGCGGAACACATATGATGGTTCTTGAATCAGGGGATTACAAAAGCATAACAAAAGCTACTCTTGAAAAAATTAAATCTGAGGTTCCAAACCCATCATTTATATTGGTATGCCATTGCGAAGGTCGTCTCAAGGAGTTTGAAGGTTATAACTTTGTTAAGGAATACTCTGATCTTCAGTGCGATATGTTTGGGCAGTTCATAGGATTTTCTGGATATGGTGAGCAAGTGGGTACAAGACATTTTAATCATATGCAGACATTTGCGGTGTTCGAATAGTTGAATTTTCCCTGTTTTTAGGGTACTATAATTAGGTTGTCGGTTTACTGACAACCTTGATTTTATTTGTGTTTTAGGAGGATAAAATGACACAGTCACGTACACATAATTGTAATCAGCTGAGATTGTCAGATGTAGACTCTAAGGTCACACTTGTAGGCTGGTTTGAGAATATTAGAAAAGTGTCTAAAAATCTTGGATTTCTTATTTTGAGAGATTTTTATGGTACTACTCAGATTGTAGTGGAAACAGAGGATATGATGAATATCATTGACTCAGTAAATAAAGAATCAACTATTCAGGTAACTGGTATTGTCAGAGAACGTTCCAGCAAGAATATGGAACTTCCTACTGGAGAGATAGAGGTTGTTCCTGAAGCTATAGAGATACTTGGTAAGTGTATATATAATGAGCTTCCATTTGAAATCAATCGTTCAAAGGAAGCTGATGAAAATGCCAGGTTAAAATACAGATATCTTGATCTTCGTAATCCAGAAGTAAAGAGCAAGATTGTACTTAGATCAAAGATTGTTGCAGAGCTTCGCGCATCTATGATTGCACATGATTTCATGGAGATTACTACTCCTATTCTTACATGTTCTTCACCAGAGGGAGCAAGAGATTACCTTGTACCGGCTCGTAACCATCCTGGTAAGTTTTATGCCCTGCCACAGGCTCCGCAGCAGTTCAAGCAGATTCTTATGGCTTCAGGCTTCGACAGATATTTTCAGATTGCTCCTTGCTTCAGAGATGAAGACGCCAGAGCAGATCGCTCACCAGGAGAATTCTATCAGTTAGATATGGAAATGGCATTTGCTTCTCAGGAAGATGTGTTTGCTGTAATCGAGGATGTACTCCCACCTGTTTTTGCAAAATATGGTGTATATAAGTCGGCATCCAGCGCACCTTTTGTACGTATTCCTTTCCTTGAGGCTATGGACAAATATGGTTCAGATAAGCCTGACCTTAGAATTGATTTAACACTTACAGATGCCACAAAAGTATTGGCAGATTGTGGATTTGATCCATTTGAGGGAAATATTGTTAAGGCTGTTGTATGTGACAACATGAACGCAACCCGTAAGCAAATTGATGCTATGATTGCTGAGGTAGAGGTTGCTACAGCTCAAAAGACATATTGGTTCAAGTTAGATGAGAATGGTGAAATAGTTGGTGGTATTGCCAAGTTCTTGCAGGAGAGAAAGGCTGAGGTTATCGAAGCACTTTCCCTCAAGCCAGGTGATTTTGTTGGACTTGCTGCAGGTCCACTCCTTACAGCGCAAAAGACAGCTGGTGTTCTCCGTAAGCTTTTAGGCGCAATAGCAGAAGGTCACATGAAAAAGGATGTATATGAATTCTGCTGGATAGTTGATTTCCCAATGTACGAAATTGGAGAGGAATCAGGAGAACTTGAGTTCTGCCACAATCCATTTTCAATGCCACAGGGCGGCAAGGAAGCTCTTAAGTCCCAGAATCCATTGGATATTCTGGCATATCAGTATGACTTGGTTTGTAATGGCGTTGAGTTATCATCAGGTGCTATTAGAAATCATGATCCAGAGATTATGATAGAGGCATTTAAGCTTGTAGGTCTTGGTGAAGATGATGTGAAGGCAAAGTTCCCAGCTATGTACAATGCATTTTGTTATGGAGCTCCACCACATGGTGGTATTGCACCAGGAGTTGATCGTATGGTTATGCTGATTGCAGGTGAGGAGTCAATTAGAGAGATCATACCATTCCCAATGAATAAGAATGCGCAGGATATTATGATGGACGCGCCAGCTACTGTAGAACAAAAGCAGCTTGATGATGTTCATATAGCTATTGTTATGCCTGAAAAGAAGGAAGACTAGATACAGTTACAAATTAAGGCTCCGCTATTAAAGTGGAGCCTTATGATATTGAATACAAATAGTAATAGGGGATTACATTGAGAGAAAACGATACATGGTACCAGGTAGATAATGTTGCAAAGATATTTATAGCTACCGCTAACAAAAGAGATACCAGATCCTTTAGAGTTTCTTGTTATCTAAAGGAAAAAGTGGATTCGGCCATCTTACAGGAAGCCTTGGACTTGGCTACAGAGTGCAGGCCGCAATATCAGGTTTTTATAAGAAGAGGACTCTTTTGGCATTACATGGAGGAGACTGATATTCTTGCCAAGGTTGAGGAAGAGCATTTCAGACCATGTCCTATATTATATACAAAAAATCATAAGACCAGACTGCACTACAGAGTATCTTATTTTGGTAAAAGAATTAATCTTGATATGTTTCATGCACTTACAGATGGCAATGGAGGTCTGGAATTTTTAAATATTATTGTACAGAATTATTTAAAGCTTAGATATCCTGACAAGCTTTCGAATCTTTCTGTTGGTACTGGCGCTGCTTCTGATGAATTATCTGAAGACAGCTTTAAGCATAATTTTAGTCAGGAACTGGATGATAAGAATATAGTTAGTAGCCCCAAAGCTAAGGCTGCGTACCATATCAAAGGACTGCTGTTGCCATATAATCAAATGCAGTTTTTTGAGGTTCACATGTCAGCTAGTGAGGTTCTGAAGCTTGCCAAGGAGCAAAATGCTACTATGACAAGTTACTTAGGAGCAAAGCTCATGCAAGCCATATACAAGGATATGCCTGCAATCCAAAAGCACAAAAAACCTGTTACAATCAGTATGCCGGTTAATCTTAGAAATTATTTTGAATCAGGTACATCCCGCAACTTCTTCAATTCTGTATATGTGTCTCATCTTTTTGATGGCACAGAGACTACAGAATCTTTAGCAAAGGAATTTGACGCTAAGCTTAAAGCAGAGCTTACCCCTGAAAAGGTTGCTCAAAAAATGTTCAACTATGAGAAAATGGAAAGACTGATTTTTGTCAGACTTGTGCCATTACTCGTTAAAAATCCAAGTGTAGCCCTTGGTACAATAGCGGAGAGACGTAAGGTCACAGCGGTTATATCTAATCTTGGACGTATACAGGTGCCAGAGGAGATTAGAGAATATATAGGAGGCTATACCTGCTTTTGTAGCTCACCTTCTATGTTTTTTACCATATCAACATATGGAGATGATTTGACATTTGGTATTTCATCAGTCTATCGTAACACAGGTATTCTCAAAAAATTTATTAGGGATTTTACGGATAAGGGAATCGAGGTTACAGTTAATGCAACGGAGGTGGTGCGATGAAGACATGCAAACATTGTAATATCAATGTAGGTGGAGAAAAAAAGCATTGCCCTTTATGCCAGAGTCCACTTGTGGGAGATGCTTCTGAGAGCCTCTGGCCTACTGCATATAAGCTTAAGACAGCATCCTTACTTTGGAAGATATTCTTATTCATTGCTGTGTCGATTTGCGTTGCTGCAGTATTTTGTGACTATGGATTTATGACAGTTGAGCACAGACATTTTAGTCACATGGTTGTATTTTTAGCCGCAATTACTGTATATGGTACATGGTTATACATTAAGAGCCATCGTAGTGTACCTAGAATGATATTTAGAGGTACAGTATTGGTATCTTTGATATTGGCACATTTTGGCTGGTATTTAGATTTGCTTTTTAAGGTACTTGATTATGCAATACCAGGTATTTTTATAGCAGCATTAATTGCAAATTTTGTATTTTGCTTTATAGATGCAGGTTTTACAGAGGATTCATTTCTTTGTATTATACTTAATATATTAGCTTGTTTTGTCCCAGGAATCATTGTAAAGATTACAGGTAGAGCAATTCCTTTTATGTGGAAGCTTACATTGTTACTTTCAATTATTTCTTTAATGGGTATAATTATCTTTAAGGGAAGAACTCTTTCGATCGAATTGAAAAAGAGGTTAAATATTTAAAAGGAGAAGAACTAAATGGGGGATAATAATTGTGCTTATTGCATGGAAAATGAGCTTCTAGATGCATTTGGTATCAAGATTTGTGATTTGAAGGTGTCAAAGCTTTATTTATTCAAGGAACAAAGTCATAAAGGCAGAGTGATTGTAGCTTATAAGGATCATGTGAGTGAGATTGTTGAGCTTAATGAAGAGGAAAGAGCAGCATTTTTTGAAGATGTAAACAGAGCAGCCTGTGCTTTGCATAAGGCTTTTTCACCAGCCAAGGTTAATTATGGGGCATATGGTGATACTGGACATCATTTACATTTTCATTTGGTGCCAAAATACACTGATGGATATGAGTGGGGTAGTACTTTTGCCATGAATCCCAAGGAAGTGTTTCTTACAGATGACGAGTATACATCACTTATTGAAGAAATTA
The DNA here is from genome assembly GCA_021442555.1 of Pseudobutyrivibrio sp. Lineage (GTDB taxonomy): Bacteria > Bacillota > Clostridia > Lachnospirales > Lachnospiraceae > Pseudobutyrivibrio. Next base: position 11,018 of record JABUSV010000200.1, read on the forward strand.
AAAACGCATTATAATAAAATGACCTAAGCTTTGCTTAGGTCATTTCAGATTGTAGACAAATAGTGTGTGGTAATTTAAATGGCCTAAGCTTTGCTTAGGCCATTTACTATTTGAGTAAAAACTCAGATGATTCTATTCTAGATTTTTATTTGCTGTTGAAAGCATAAGCTTGATTCTGTTAAGCTGATTTACTTCCGATGCACCTGGGTCATAGTCGATAGCAACTATATTGGCATTAGGATGCTCGTGTCTTATACGCTTAATTACGCCCTTACCAACTACGTGATTAGGCAAGCATCCAAATGGCTGTATACATACTATGTTGCTGGCTCCATTTTCGATAAGTTCAAGCATTTCGCCAGTTAAAAACCATCCTTCACCAGTCTGGTTACCGATTGAAACAATGGATTCGGCCTGCTTGGCAGTGTCTTCAATATATGCAGGTGCAGTAAAGTGTTTACTCTTGTTAAACTCATCTCTGGCATCAGCTCGCAGCCATTCAAAGAAATTAATTCCTAAATCACAAGCTATACGATTCTTTTTACTTGTTCCCAGATTCTCTTCTCTAAACTTGGTGTTATGGAAGCAGTAGAGTAAGAAATCAGTTAAGTCAGGGACCACAGCTTCTGCTCCTTCCTGTTCTAATAATTCCGCAAGATGATTATTTGCAGCTGGAAGGAATTTTACAAGTATCTCACCAACAATACCTACACGAGGTTTTTTGATATCTTTTAATTCTATATTGTCAAAATCTCTTATAATATCACGGCATAACTGCTTGTACTTTTTGTGAGAAAGGAATCTGTTATTTGAAATAAAATCAATAACGATTTTTTTCCATTTCTCATGACAAGCATCAACAGAACCGTCAACAGCTTCATACGGACGCATACGATATACACATCTCATGAATATGTCACCAATAACAAGTGCATATAAACCATGCTGAATAAGCATAGGTGAGAGCTTAAAACCAGGGTTTTTCTCTAATTTGCTAAGATTTAGAGAGATAACCGGGACATCTGGATAACCCGCCTTGGCCAGTGCACGTCTAATAAAGCCTATATAATTACTTGCACGACATCCACCACCAGTCTGACTTATAACAAGAGCGGTGTGCTCCATATCGTATTCACCTGAGGCTATAGCAGCCATAAGCTGACCTACAACCATAAGTGAAGGATAGCAGGCGTCGTTATTAACGTATTTTAAACCTACATCCACACAGGTTCTGGTAGGTATATTTGGTACTACAAGATTATATCCGGCTGCATTAAATGCAGGTTCTAATAATTCAAAATGTATAGGAGACATTTGAGGACATAATATGGTATATTTCTTCTTCATCTCCTTGGTAAAAATCTTTCGATTATAGCTGGAAGCAACAATTGTTCTTGCTTCTTTTTTCTTGTTTTTAACTCTTATTGCAGCAAGAAGAGATCTAATACGGATTCTGGCTGCACCAAGATTATTTACCTCATCGATTTTAAGGCATGTATATATTTTTCCAGAGTTAGTAAGAATATCCTGTACGCAATCTGTTGTAACAGCATCAAGTCCACAGCCAAAGGAATTAAGCTGTATAAGATCAAGATTTTCAGTTTTCTTAACGTAATTTGCAGCTGCATACATACGGGAATGGAACATCCATTGGTCAAGAACAATAAGAGGACGTTCTAATTCTCCAAGATTACTGATAGAATCCTCTGTAAGCACTGCTATACCATAGGAATTAATAAGCTCTGGGATACCATGATTAATCTCAGGATCAACATGATATGGTCTGCCGGCAAGTACAATACCTCTTTTACCTGTTTCTTCTAAATATTTGAGAACCTTTGCACCTTCGTCATACATATCCTGCCTGAATGATGCTTGTTCTAACCATGCAAGATGGCCTGCCTTTTTTACTTCCTCTGAAGGAATATCGCTGAATTCCTCAGCAAACACCTTAACTAATTGATTGGTAAGGATGCTTTCTGATGTAAATGCCATAAATGGATTGAGGAATCTAACTTTACCGGAAGTAATCTCGTCTATGTTGTTCTTTATGTTTTCAGCATAAGAAGTAACGATAGGACAGTTATAGTGATTGTTGGAATCCTCGAACTCAGTACGTTCAAATGGTATACAAGGATAGAAAATAAAATCACAGTTACCCTGGTTAATAAGCCATTGAACATGTCCGTGTGCCAGCTTAGCTGGATAGCATTCTGATTCACTTGGAATAGATTCAATACCAAGCTCATAAGTAGCCCTTGTAGACTTTGGTGACAGTACTATTTTAAAACCAAGCTCGGTGAAAAATGTTGCCCAGTAAGGATAATTCTCATACATGTTAAGTACTCGAGGAAGACCTACAGTTCCACGTGTGGCTTCTTCATCATTTAGTGGTTCATAATTAAATAGTCTGTTGAATTTATATTCATAAAGATTAGGGATGTTATCCTTATTCTTTTCTTTTCCTAATCCTTTTTCGCATCTGTTACCTGTAATATAACTACGGTTACCAGAGAATCTGTTGATGGTTAACAGACAATGGTTGGTACATCCCTGGCATCTTGTAAGCTTGGTATCGAATTCCAGAGAGTTGATTTCATCAATACCCAGTGTTGTAGTAGTAGGAACGTCTGCATAACGTTCTTTGGCAATAAGAGCACAACCAAAGGCACCCATGATTCCAGCTATATCTGGTCGAATAACGTCTACACCTGTTATTTTTTCAAAAGAACGAAGCACAGCATTGTTATAGAAGGTACCACCCTGAACTACTATGTTTTGTCCCAATTCTGACGCATCGGATAATTTAATAACCTTGAACAGAGCATTTTTTATTACGGAATATGCAAGGCCAGATGAGATGTCTGCAACAGAAGCTCCTTCTTTCTGTGCTTGCTTAACTTTGGAATTCATAAATACTGTACATCTGGTTCCAAGGTCGATTGGATTTAAGGCAAAAAGTGCTTCCTCTGCGAAATCCTGAACAGAGTAGTTAAGCGATTTTGCAAAAGTCTCTATAAATGAGCCACAGCCTGAAGAACAGGCTTCATTTAGCTGCACAGAATCAACAACACCATTTTTGATTCGGATACATTTCATATCCTGACCACCGATATCTACAATACAATCTACCTGTGGATTAAAGAAGGCAGCAGCATAGTAATGAGCGATGGTCTCTACTTCACCGTCATCAAGCATAAGAGCAGACTTGAGTAATGCTTCTCCATAGCCTGTTGAACAGCTGTGTACGATGTGTGCATCTGAAGGCATGATAGAATAGATTTCTTTCATGGCACGAATTGCTGTGGCAAGTGGACTGCCGTTATTGTTTGAATAAAAAGAGTAAAGAAGAGCTCCATCTTCTCCCACTACAGCAAGCTTGGTTGTAGTGGACCCGGCGTCAATACCTAAGAAGCATTTGCCATGATATTCTGCTAAACTGCCTTTTTTTACAATTGCTTTATCGTGGCGTGCATTAAAGTCAATAAATTCTTTTTCTGATGCAAATAATGGCTCCAGTCGAGCAACCTCAAACTCCATCTTGATGCCACAGGATAATTTATCTACGATTTCATCCATTGGCATGATTGATTCATTTGTAGAATTAAGAGCTGAACCGATTGCTGCAAACAGATGAGAATTGTCTGGAGTGATTGCGTGCTCATCATCTAAATTGAGTGTTCTGATAAATGAAGCCTTAAGCTGATCCAAAAAGTGAAGAGGACCGCCAAGAAATGCAACATGACCTCTGATAGGCTTTCCACATGCAAGTCCAGATATTGTCTGGTTTACTACCGCCTGAAATATAGAAGCAGACAGGTCTTCTCTTGTAGCACCTTCGTTGATAAGTGGCTGAATATCTGTTTTGGCAAATACTCCACATCTGGCTGCGATTGGATATATTGCCTTGTAATCCTTGGCATATTCGTTTAACCCTGAGGCATCTGTTTGAATAAGGGATGCCATCTGGTCGATAAAGCTTCCTGTACCACCGGCGCAAATACCATTCATACGCTGCTCAACGTTACCGTTTTCAAAATATATAATCTTGGCATCTTCACCACCAAGTTCAATTGCAACATCAGTCTGTGGTGCATAGTGTGTCAGAGAGGTTGATACGGCTATAACCTCCTGTACAAATTGTATTCCTAAATGCTTTGCAAGGGTAAGCCCACCAGAACCTGTAATCATAGGACAAACGTCTATTGGGCCAAGCTCTGATTTGGCCTTGGTTAACAGATCGGTAAGAGTTTGTTGAATATTGGCAAAATGTCTCTCATAGTCGGAAAACATGATGTTGTTATCATTGTCTAATATAGCAACCTTAACAGTAGTTGAACCTATATCAATACCTAACTTGTAAAGCTTATTACTCATTTTTTCTTCCTTCTAAAATGTAAATTAGTATTTTTTTATTTCTTATTAATATGTATTTACAACTTTTGGTATTATATCTTTTGAAGAAAGAAAATACAATAAACATTTATATAAATTTGTTGCAATGCTACTGTTTGTAATGTAATATAAGCACATACAAGGGCCTACAATGGAGTTTGCCAGATTTCAGGTGAACTTTGTGTGCTCTTTTTTTATTTACGGAGGTATTATATGTCGCAGTATTCAATCGAGGATGTTCTACAGTTTGTAGAAGAAAATGATGTAAAATTTATCAGACTTGCATTTTGTGATTTAAATGGTAATCAAAAAAATATTTCAATAATGCCACAGCAATTGTTGACTTCATATGAGTCAGGAATTCAGTTTGATTCTTTTTTGATACTTGGCTATGATGATCCTAATTTTCAAGATTTATATTTAAAGCCAGATTTGGATACTCTTCACGTGCTTCCATGGCGTCCTCAGTCTGGACGAGTAATTAGATTCTATTGTGACATAGTATTAAATGATGGTTCACCATATCCGTTTGACTGTAGAAAATTTTTGAGAGATACACTTGTGGAATGTGATTCTATGAATTTTACACCTATGATAGGTCTTCATTCAGAGTTTTATCTGTTTAAAACTGATGAAGAGGGTAATCCTACAGATGAGCCATATGATAACTGCGGATATTTTGATGTAGCTCCAAAGGATAAAGGGGAGAACATAAGAAGAGAAATATGTCTTACATTAGAGCAAATGGACATTATGCCAGAGTCTTCGCATCATGAAAGAGGGCCAGGACAGAATGAGATTGATTTTGCGTCATCTGATGGGCTTACCACAGCAGATCATTTTGTAACATATAAAAATGTTGTTGAAAATGTTGCATCAAGAAATGGTGCTTTTGCATCTTTTGATCCAAAACCAATTGATGATAAGCCGGGAAATGGCTTGCATATCAAGATGGCAATATATAAAGACGGAGCAAATATTATTGAAACAGATAAGCAGTTTGCTGATGAATTCATGGCTGGTGTATTCAATCGAATGAAAGATATCACAGTGTTCTTGAATTGCAGAAATGATTCATATAACAGATTTGGTCGATCTGAGGCACCTAAATATATTACCTGGTCTGCCCAAAACAGATCCAGACTGCTTCGCGTTTTGTACAATAATGGAAAGCCAAGCTGTTTTATTTTAAGATCACCAGATTCATGTATAAATCCGTATCTTGCTCTGGCAATGATTATTAGGGCAGGTTTGGAAGGAATTAAAAATCATGAAAAGCTTCCCGCACCTCAGGATATCAGTTCTCGCGAATTGTCTGATGAGCAAAAATCAAAAATAGATAAGCTTCCACAGTCGCTTCCTGAGGCTATTGATTATGCTAAAAACAGCAAGTTCCTGCATGATAGTGTATTTGCAGATTTGGCTGACAGATATATTCAGGTTATTAAGTCAAGTAATATATAAGATTATAGAGGAATAATTATGGACAGAGCTTTAGTTGTCTGTGATTCTGAAAAAGGTACTCAATTCTTCAAGAATTTCCTCAAAGAAAATGGCATAATAGATATTGTAGTCGCTGAAAATGGTCCATTAGCTCTTAGAAGACTTACGGAATATGATTTTGATGTATGCATTATTAATGGTCCTATTCAGGGAATGACTGGAGAACAGTTATCTATTGATATAGCTGAAAAAAATATATGTCAGGTAATCTTATTTATTAAAGCTGAGTTGATTGAGGAAATAACTGAAAAAGTTGAAAACTATGGAGTTATCACAGTATCAAAACCTATAAACAAGCAAATGTTCTGGAGCGCATTAAAACTGGCAAAAGTTGTGCAAACAAGAATAACAATGGCCCATAAGGAGAGCGAAAAGCTTGAACAAAAGCTTGAAGATATGAAGTTGATTTCCAGGGCAAAAATCCTTCTTGTGGAACATGTCGGTATCAGTGAACAGGACGCACACAAGTATATCGAAAAAACAGCTATGGACAGTCGTCAATCCAGAGGCGATGTAGCTAGAGAAATTATTAAAAAATATACATAAAGAATAAAGACAACAGAATATCAAAATGATATACTACAGATGTTGTTTAATAATTTTTAAATGTGGGAGGGAAACATGTTAGAAAAATGTTTTAAACTCAAAGAAAATGGTACATCAGTCCGTACTGAGATTATTGCCGGACTTACCACTTTCATGACAATGGCTTACATCATTGCGCTTAACCCAAACATTCTTACAAATTATCGTGAGGGTGGCGATGCTTTATGGAATGGTGTATTCCTTGCAACCTGTATCTCATCAGCAATCGGTATGTTTGCTATGGCATTCTTGGCTAACAAGCCATTCTGTCTTGCTCCAGGTATGGGACTTAACAGCTTTTTTGCTATCGTTGTAGGCAATCTTATAGCTATGACTGGCATGGGCTACGTAGATTCTTTTCAGACTGTGCTTTGTGTAATCCTTATCGAAGGTATTGTATTTCTAATTCTTTCTCTTCTTAACATCAGAGAAAAAATAGTAGAGTCTATTCCACTTGGAGTTAGACTTGGTATTGCTCCTTCTATAGGACTTATGCTTATGAACATTGGTCTTGGATCAAATGTTTATATTGCTGACGAGAATTACAATCAGTTCTTTGTACTTAAGGACTTCTTTGGTTCCCTTACAGCAAAATATGCCAAGGACACAATGGGCAGCGCATACCCAACCATGGTTCTTTCTGTAGTTACCATGTTCATTGGTTTATTTGTGATTGTAGTATTGGCACACAAGGGTGTTAAGGGTGCAGTTATTCTTGGTATGCTTGTTGCTTCGGTAATCTACTGGATAGGTGATTTCGCATTCCTTCACGTTAATCCATTTGAATCACTTGCTACTGCATCATTTGTACCAGCATTTGGTGATATGGCTTCTACAACATTATTCAAGTTTAACTTTGCAGGACTTGCACAGGTAGGCTGGATGACAGTTATTATTCTTATTATCACATTCTGTATCATCGATATGTTTGATACAATTGGTACACTTGTAGGTACAGCATCAAAGGCTGATATGGTAGACAAGGAAGGCAATATGCCTAATATGAAGGAAGCCCTTTTATCAGATGCTATTGGTACTATCGCTGGTTCTGCTACAGGTACATCTACAGTTACAACTTTTGTTGAGTCAACATCAGGCGTGGCAGCAGGTGGTCGTACAGGTCTTACAGCTTTTACTTGTGGTGTAGTTTTCCTGTTATGTATGTTCTTGGCACCAATTGCAGCTATTATACCAGCTGCAGCTACATCAGCAGCACTTATTTATGTAGGTGTTCTTATGATGTCTGGTCTTAAGAAGATTGATTTTGAAGATATGTCTATTGGTGTACCAGTAGCATTAATGATGATTGCTATGCCTGTATCTAGTTCTATTGGTCACGCAATAGGTATTGGTATGGTTTCATACACTATTATCAAAATATTTACTGGAAAGGCAAAGGAAGTTTCTGTTCTTACTTATGTAATTTCTGCGATCTTCCTTGTTAAGTTCTTCTTAGCAGTATAATAAGTACCATTATTGGTACACATAGCCTCCTATAATGTAGTTATCAAATAACTGATAGCTCATTATAGGAGGTTTTTTTATGAAAGGATATTATACTTCATCTGGTTATATGGGATTTTTAGATGGAAATTATATGTTGTTTGCCTGTGAAGAGGATTACAAGGACGCATATGAGGAGGTCTAAAACATGAAGAAGAATATTGATAGGGAAATGATTTTAGTTTATGGTGTTATGGCATTAATTGCATCAGTAGGTTTAGTTTTTTTTATATTGTTTATGCTTGGGATAGATGCCACTGCTTGTAGTTTATTCAGTTTACTAACTATATATTGTATAGTTTCTGCCTTTATCTGGGCGCTTTTACTTTTCAGAAATTGTTGATTTTATAGTTCTTGTTTTCTATAATTTAGATAGCTATACATATTAGCAAAGTACAATTATGGAGAGAAGAATAATGAAGAGATTACATAGTTTTACCTACAAGTTTTTATTTACAGTAATGGCTTTTGTTATGTTAAGCTCTGTTGCATTTGCACAAGGGACCACATCTATCAACATTGCAAATAATTCAATAGGAGTTGGCGATACAACAACCGTTACGGTACAGTCATCTGTAGATGGCAAGATTACTGTAAAATATACAGCCAGTCTTTTGTCTGTTATTGACTGTTCTGTGTCTGATTATGTTTCAGATGGTAATACTATCGAGGTCAAAGCAACAGAAGCAGTGATTACTTTTGAGGGTTCAGCAGAAGGTACAGCATCTATTATTGTCTCTGCTGATTCATGCGCTGGTAGCAGCGCTACAATCAATGTAGGTCAGGCTGGCGCAGACACATCAGATACAGCTGCAGAAGGAACTGATACTGCACCGGTGGATACCGTGGCTTCTGGTGGAGCAGGTATTGGCGTTGTTAACGATGAGGGTGGTTTTGACATTGACGGGGTTAAATATGTTGTTTCAGAAAGATATTCTGACAAGCAGATTCTTGCAGGCTTCACAAAAAAGACTATCCATATAGGAACTCATACATACAATGAGCTGACCAACGGAACCATACTTTTGGTATATCTTAAGCCTGCAGATAATACCAAGGGTGATGGTATATTTTATGTATATGATGAGGCTGCTGGAACATGTTCTTTATTTCAATATTTGGGAACCAAGGATAATTATGTACTTGTAATGCCGTTTTCAGAGGAAAAGCCTACGGATAAGCTTGTAGATGCTACACTTACTACAGACAGTGGTACATTTAATCTTACAACAATAGAAGGTTCGGATTTTTATTATTTTATTGGTCAGGATATGACAGGAGCAACTGACTGGTATGCTTATGATAACAAGAAAGGAACGATTGCAAGAGCTGATTATAATGCTCTTGCTCTAATTGGGTCTACACCAGAAGTTCCAGCCTATGAGATTATTGATTCCTCTAATAATGAGACTGAAGTTACCGATACAAGTGATACAGAGTCTGGATATACAGGTATAGAGAATTATCAACAGAAACTGTCAAGATTTAGAATAATCGTATCAGTATTAATAGTTATCTGTGTTATTCTGGTATTCGTTATTATCAATTTGATGATTGGTAAAAAGGGAGATGATGATGATCCTTTTTCAAAGGATGTAGAATTTGCTCCAACTTCTTCAAGACAGCGATCTATTATATTTAAAGAGAAGTCGGCAGAAGCTGAGGAAGAAGATGATTACTACGCAGAGGATGAAGAGGAATATGAAGAATCTGAAGATGCCTCGGATTCTAGTTCTTCTGATTCTGTTTCTGAGAAGAAAACAGGGGCAACAGATTCTTCTAACGAATTTTTAATCGACTTTAATGATTTATAAGAGGAGATTGTATTAATGCAATATACAGTACAGGCACGACGCGCTATCGATACTGCAGCAAAGATTTCAAAAAAGCTTCATCATCATTATATTGGTTCGGAGCACTTACTTTTAGCAATATTACAGGATAATGATTCGCTTGCAGCAAAAGTATTGGTTGCAAATGGTGTTAATACAGATAATTTACTTAAGCTTGTACAGGAACTAATTTCACCAGGTAATGATGTGGCAATCATTGAAAAAGATGGTATGACACCAAAGATGGAACAGCTCTTGTATAATGCTGATGAGGAAGCAAAAAAAGGTTCAGCAAAAAAAATAGGAACAGAACATTTATTACTAGCAATGATTAGAATGCAGGATTGCGCTGGAGCCAGATTGTTGAACTCTTTGGAGGTCAATCCTCAGAAACTTTTTTCAGATATAGTCTCTGGAATGGGTCAGGAAGGCGCAGTATATAAACAGGAAATGTCCATGAGTGCAAAGCATGAAGGCGGTGCACTAGAACAATACTCCAGAGATTTGACTGAACTTGCTTACAGAGGCAAGTTGGATCCGATTATTGGCAGAGACAAGGAGATTCAGCGTGTTATTCAGATTTTATCCAGACGTGGTAAGAATAATCCTTGTTTGGTCGGTGAACCTGGTGTTGGTAAGACAGCTATAGTTGAAGGTTTAGCTCAGCGAATTGTTAGCGGTGATGTGCCTGCTTCAGTTCAGGATTTAAGAGTTTTATCCCTGGACCTTTCTGGTATGGTGGCTGGTTCTAAATACAGAGGTGAGTTTGAGGAACGAATTAAAAGGGTCATTAATGAAGTAATTGCAGATGGCAATATTCTTTTATTTATTGATGAGATTCACACTCTGATAGGGGCAGGTGGCGCTGAGGGTGCTATTGACGCCAGTAGTATACTTAAGCCTGCGATGGCCAGAGGCGAGATACAGATTCTAGGGGCTACAACCATAACCGAATATCGTAAATATGTAGAAAAAGATGCTGCTCTAGAACGAAGATTTCAACCAGTTACAGTGGAAGAACCTACTGTTGAAGAGACAAAAGCCATACTTAGAGGCGTTAAGCATTTATTTGAAGAGCATCATCAGGTTGTTGTTTCTGATGCAGCTATAGATGCATGTGTTGAATTATCAGAACGTTATATAACAGACAGATTTTTGCCTGATAAAGCAATTGATCTTTTGGACGAATCAGCAGCTGCACTTAGACTTACCATGGTAAAACCTGTTAAGAACGCAGATGGTATTGTTTGCGAAATACAAGACATGGTAGAACAAATCGAAGCTGCTATTATTGAAGGCGATATACAAAAAGCTGGTGAACTGAAGCTGAAAAAAGATGAGTTATCTCGCAAACTTCAAAGGCAGGAAAAAAGAAGTCAAAAAAAACATGACAATACAAAAGATTTGATATTATCAGAAAATGATGTTGCTGGTGTAGTTGCATTATGGACCAAGATTCCTGTTGCAAAGTTAACTGAAAAGGAAGCAGAGCGGCTTCGTAAGCTTGAAAACACTCTTCATAAGAGAGTAATAGGTCAGGAAGAAGCAGTATCCGCATTGTCTAGAGCTGTCAGACGAGGCAGAGTAGGATTAAAGGATAAAGCAAGACCGATAGGTTCCTTCTTGTTCTTGGGACCTACTGGCGTAGGAAAAACAGAAGTTTCTAAGGCTCTTGCAGAAGCTGTATTTGGCAATGAAACATCTATAATAAGAGTTGACATGTCAGAGTATATGGAAAAACACTCTGTATCCAAGATGATAGGTTCGCCTCCTGGATATGTAGGATATGAGGAAGGGGGACAATTATCTGAAAAGGTAAGACGCAACCCATATTCAGTTATACTTTTTGATGAAATAGAAAAAGCTCATGGAGATGTGTTCAATATTCTTCTACAAGTATTAGATGACGGACATATCACAGATGCTCAGGGCAGAAAGGTTGATTTTAAGAATACTATTATTATAATGACAAGTAATGCTGGAGCACAGGCTATAGTTGATCCAAAGAAGTTGGGATTTGCTTCAAAGGAAGATGATTCCAAGGACTACGAGCGTATGAAGTCTGGGGTAATGGAAGAGGTAAAACGTATATTTAAACCAGAATTTCTTAACCGTATTGATGAGACTATAGTATTTAGAATGCTTAACAAAGCTGATATGAAGGAAATAGTTACTCTTCAAACAAAGAGCTTTATAATGCGTTGTAAAGATCAAATGGATATTAATGTATCTATACCAGGATCTGTCAAGGAATGGATAGTTGATAAGTCTTATGAGCCAAAATATGGTGCACGACCTATCAAACGTAAGATTCAAACAAGCTTGGAGGATGTTATGGCTGAGGACATTCTTGAAGGTAAGATTAAACCTGGAAATAATGTCAAAGCAAAGGTATCAAAGGACAGTATTATTTATGTTGTAACCGATTAGTCGTTTAAGGAGGGAACAATGGCTACAATTACAGAATTGATTCGTTCAGAATCAGATGGAAGCATTAGCTTCGGAGACTATTCACTTTCAGACAAGAAGAAGGTAGAAGATTTTAAGCATGATGGTGATTCTTACAAAGTAAAGACTTTTAAGGAGATTACAAAGCTCGAAAAGAATGGCATGTTTGTGTATGAATCTGTCCCTGGTACATCAGTAGAAAATATGAAGGTGTCTGCAGATAAGGTTAGTTTTTTAGTTGAAGGACAAGAGGATGCCCAGATTACATTTGAACTTGAACCAGATACAACATATGCTATTAGTGTAGCTGGTCAGTCATCACAGGAAATGAAGACAAACATGTCTGGTAAACTTAGTCTTTCAGTTGAACTTGAACCAAATGTTTCGGTTCAAGTAGAATTTACAAGAGTCTAATTTATTAGCCTCCTCGTTAAAGAGGAGGCGTTTTTTATAAGGGAGTAGTAGATGGCAAAGAAGAATATATCAATGTATTTTTGTCAGGAGTGCGGAAATGAAACATCAAAATGGATGGGTCAGTGTCCGGCCTGTGGAGCTTGGAATTCATTAGTGGAAGAACTAGTTGATAAAAAAACACAAGTAAAACTAAGTAAAAACACTGAATTAAAGACATCTAGACTTTCTGAGGTAGATGCAAATTTTGATGTTAGAATAACTACTGATATTAGAGAGTTCGATAGAGTCTTGGGAGGAGGTATAGTACCGGGCTCCATGGTTTTGGTTGGCGGAGATCCAGGCATAGGTAAATCAACACTTTTACTTCAGACTTGCCAACGACTATGTATTGGAGGAACTTCTGTTTTATATATATCAGGAGAGGAATCTTTGGCTCAAATTAAAATACGTGCAAATCGTCTAGGCGAATTTAATGATAATCTTCATCTGTTATGTGAGACAAATCTTGATGATATTAAGCTGGTAATTGAAAAGGAAAAACCTACTGTAGCTATTATTGATTCTATACAAACTATGTATAACGAAAGTGTTAGTTCTGCACCAGGATCTGTATCTCAAGTAAGAGAATCAACTGGTGTCTTAATGGAAATTGCCAAGGGTTTAGGTATAACTGTTTTTATTGTTGGCCATGTAACCAAGGAAGGTACAGTAGCAGGACCAAGAGTATTGGAACACATGGTGGATACGGTTTTATATTTTGAAGGAGACAGACATGCTTCTTATAGAATATTAAGAGGTGTTAAGAACAGATTTGGTTCTACTAATGAAATAGGTGTATTTGAGATGCGTGAGTGCGGTCTATGTGAGGTGGCTAATCCTTCTGAGTTTATGCTAGATGGCAGGCCTCAAGATGCATCTGGCTCAATAGTAACATGTTCCATGGAGGGCACTCGTCCTATTTTGGTAGAAATACAAAGCCTTGTTAGTTCGACAGCGTTTGAGATACCTAGAAGAATGGCTACTGGATGTGATTATAACAGGGTTAATCTCATAATTGCAGTTTTGGAAAGATTAAAAGATCAGAATACCAAAAAGAATTGTGGAGTATTTTTAGGCAAATCTGATGTATATGTGAATATAGCAGGAGGTATAAAAATAAATGAACCATCCACAGATTTAGGAATTGCTTTGGCCATATACTCTAGCTATAAAGATATAACGGTTGATCCGTATACGATTTGCTTTGGCGAAATAGGTTTATCTGGAGAAGTTCGAAGTGTTAGCATGGCAGAGCAAAGAATACTAGAGGCAAAGAAGTTGGGATTTAAAAACTGCATTGTTCCAGGATCAAATCTTAAAACTATGTCGAAGATTAGTGGGATTAATGTAGTTGGTGTTTCTACCGTAAAAGAAGCTGTAGATTATATAAGTAAATAGGTATTCACTGTGAGAATTGTCAAAGTGTTCATTAAATTTACACAATTCACACAATTCACAAATTTTTCACAAATAGATTTACTTTAAAAAATACGTAAATAAGTGTTGACGGTATATGGTTTAGGTGCTATTATAACTGAGCACTGAGGGACAACGGTTCTGAAGTACAGAAATAAATTTTATAAATTGTTGTGAAAAACACAATAATTTAAATAAATTTAAAAATAAATAAAAAAGTTGTTGACAAGCGAGCGGCTCCGTGATAGTATAAACGAGTTG
>JABUSV010000021.1 GCA_021442555.1 Pseudobutyrivibrio sp.
GATATTGATTTCTTTAAAAAGGTTAACGATACATACGGACATGAGGCTGGAGATGACGTACTAAAGGCTGTAACAAGGATTATAAATGATGCTGTCAAAACCAGAGGCTTTGTTGCAAGATGGGGCGGCGAGGAATTTTTGGTGGTCTTTGAAAACACGGATTTAGAGACAGCTACAAAGCTTTTGAACAAACTGCTCGAAAAGCTAAGGGCAGAGGAAATAAAATCAAATACTGATAAGGGTATTCAAACAATTAAAATAACCATGAGCTTTGGCGTTACACCAGGTGGCTATGAAGAAAGTAATGACAGTATGCTAAAAAGAGCAGATGGTTTGTTGTATCAAGCTAAGGAAACTGGAAGAAATCAGGTAATTGCAGGAGATTTTGAGGAGCTGTAGAAAAATGGCGGACACTACAAAGAAAATGACATCAGGTAGCCCAATGAAGCTTATTTTGGGCTTTTCTATTCCAATGCTAGCTGGACTATTGTTTCAGCAAATGTACAGTCTTGTAGATACAATTATCGTAGGTCAGACATTGGGCAAGGACGCCCTTGCTGCAGTTGGATCAACAGGTTCTATTAATTTTTTAATAAATGGGTTTTGTATGGGAGTATGCTCAGGGTTTGCGATACCTGTAGCCCAAAGGTTTGGTGCAGAAAGCTATGACAGTATGCGCAAATTCGTAGGAAATGCAGTGGTATTGTCTGGTATGTTTGCTGTGATCCTTACAGTACTTGTATCCATATTCTGCTATGACATATTGGAGATTATGAATACCCCTGATAACATTATCAATGAGGCCTACTCATACATATTTATTATTTTTTTGGGAATACCAGTTACATTTTTATATAATCTTACGGCAGGCATAATGAGGTCTCTGGGGGACAGCAGAACGCCCACCTTCTTTTTGCTGATGGCATCAGCAATCAACATTGTGTTAGATTTACTGTTTATAATTGTACTTGGTCTTGGTGTTAGTGGTCCAGCGATTGCTACTGTAATATCTCAGCTTGTAGCAGGTACCAGTTGCCTGATATACATGCGCAAGAAATTCCCAATTCTCAGACTCTGTAAAAATGATTGGAAGCTAGGGAAGCATCACACGGCAGCTTTAATTAACATGGGTATTCCTTTTGGCTTACAGTATTCAATCACTGCTATAGGATCTGTTATTCTGCAAACTGCTGTAAATGGATTGGGATCAGATGCTGTGGCATCCATCACGGCAGGTGCCAAGATATCCATGTTTGTAGTCTGTCCATTTGATGCACTGGGAGCCACCATGGCCACATTTGCAGGACAGAACATTGGAGCAAAGCAGGTAGACAGAGTAAAGAAGGGGGCATGGACAGCTCAGTTGCTAGGCAGCATATATTCGGTAGCAATTTTTGCATTTATTTTCTTTTTTGGTAAAATTTTACTATTGTTGTTTATCTCTTCGTCAGAAAAGGTTATTATTGAACAGGCATACATGTTCCTGCTGGCAAATTCGTTAGCGTATATATTGTTGGCAGCAGTTAACATATTCAGGTTTTCAATTCAGGGTATGGGCTTTTCACATTTTGCTATTTTAGCTGGAGTTATGGAAATGTTAGCCCGAAGCCTTGTGGCATTTACACTGGTACCATTGTTTGGCTTCAAGGGTGCTATTCTTGCCAATCCTGTAGCCTGGATATTTGCTGATATATTCCTGATACCAGGTTTATACAGATGTTGCAAGGTTCTTGAGAAAAGATTTGCCAAAGAAATGGGACATGAATTCTAAAATTAATATATGAATTTGAATGTAGAGAAGGGAGAATAATAAATGACTGCATCAATTCTATTGGCCGTGGCGATTATACCGACACTGGCTGTACTTTTTTATGTCTATAAGTTGGATAAGGTTGAGCCTGAACCATTTCGACTTTTAGCCAAGACTTTTCTTTTTGGTGTGATTTCAACCGTTCCAGCTATCGTTATTGAGTTTTTAGGTGACTTTATCTGCGAGGGACTGTCATCCAGCATGATAGATTACCTGGTGTTGGAGTATCTGTTATTAGTTCCAATTACTGAAGAATTTTGTAAGAGATTTTTTGTAAAGCTTGCGGTATGGGAATCCAAGGAATTCGACTACACTTTTGATGCAATAGTATATTGTGTATTTGGTTCAATGGGATTTGCCTGCTTAGAGAATATTCTTTATGTATATCAGTATGGATTATCAACAGGTCTTTTAAGAGCAGTAACCTCCATTCCTGGACATGCTATCTTTGGATTGTACATGGGTATTTTTCTTGGCAAAGCAAAGGTTGCTTATGCTGACGGAGATTTGAAACACTACAAATATAACTACACCAAATCACTTTTCATCCCGGTTTTATTACATGGACTTTATGATTATATAGTATCCCTTGCAGGAGAAGCAGAATCAATTATTATCTACGCTGTATGGATTTTCTATATTATCATGATGGATGTATGGGCATTCAGAGAGATAAAAGAAGCCAGCGAAACAGATCATGCAATCAAGGTATTAACAGGAGATGATGATACTCCTGATAATAACGCTAACGTAACTGTTGGAAACGTTGCGATAGATAATCCATATGCACCAAAGACGGTATCCAATGCCCCTGTTTATACAACAGAATCTGATTCTACAGCTGCAGCTACGACTGTTTTAGAGCCAGAGACTTCAAATACAGAGATAAACGTTGACGATTTATTGCCAGAATAGAAGATACTTTAACGGTTTAAAGTGGTGTTGACTTAAAAGCATAAAAGTGCTAAAGTTCCTAATTAGTTAGTTGCAACCAGAACTTTGCAACGATTAATCGAAGGAGAAAAGATATGAAGAAGAGATTATTTAGTTTAGTACTCGCTTCAGTTATGGCACTTTCCATGGTTGCATGTGGTTCAGGTGCAGCATCTGAGACAGATGCAACAGCAACTGTTGACGAGAATTCAACAGAGACAACTACAGCTTCAGCTGATGCTACAGTATATAATGTAGGTGTACTTCAGTTGGTTGAGCATCCAGCCTTGGATGCAGCAACACAGGGATTTCAGGATGCGCTGAAGGAGAAACTTGGCGATAATGTTAACATTACAGTTCAGAATGCTTCAGGCGATTCTGCAACATGTGCTACAATTGCTAACCAGTATGTATCAGAGGGCGTAGACCTTATTATGGCTAATGCTACTGCTGCACTTCAGTCAGCATGTGCTGCAACAAATACCATTCCTGTTCTTGGTACATCTATCACAGACTATGGTACAGCACTTTCTATGTCAGAGTGGACAGGAACAACAGGTATCAACGTATCTGGTACATCAGATCTTGCACCACTTGATAAGCAGGCAGAAATGCTTAACGAGATTTTCCCAGATGTAAAGACTGTTGGTATTCTCTATTGTACAGCAGAGGCTAACTCAAAGTATCAGGCAGATGTTATTACAGGATATCTCAGTGATTACGGATATGAAGTAAAAGAGTTTACTTTCAATGATACAAATGATGTAGCGTCAGTTACTACAAGTGCTTGCTCAGAATGCGAAGTATTATACATTCCTACAGATAACACAGCAGCTTCTTGTACAGAGGCTATCCAGAATGTAGCTCTTCCAGCAGGTATTCCTATCATTGCAGGTGAGGAGGGAATCTGTTCAGGATGTGGTGTTGCAACACTTTCTATCTCATACTATGACTTAGGATACGAAACAGGTCTTATGGCATATGAGGTTCTTGCAGAGGGCGCAGATCCAGCAACCATGGATATTCGTTTTGCTCCAGCTGTTACAAAAAAATACAATGCTGCTAACTGCGACGAGCTTGCAGTAACAGTACCAGATGGTTACGAGGCTATTGCTGAGTAATCGCACAAATTAAAAATAATTCACAGGGATGGCGAAGTGTCGCCATCCCTTGTGGTGATTTTTGGGGATATTATTATGAGTTTAAACATTGCTACACTTTTTGCAGCCCTTCCAGGAAATGTGGCCCAGGGTATTATCTGGGGCATTATGGCATTGGGCGTGTATATTACATTTAGATTATTAGATTTTGCCGATCTTTCAGTTGATGGTTCATTTGCAACCGGAGGTGCTGTGACAGTTGTCTTGATGCTGGCTGGTTTTAATTCAGGCGCAGCGTTGGCTATTGCTTTTGTGGCTGGTGTATTGGCAGGTCTTGTGACAGGTGTACTTCATACCTGTCTTGGAATACCTGCGATTTTATCTGGTATTCTCACACAGATAGCATTATATTCTGTTAATCTTAACATCATGGGAGGCAAGGCTAATACAGCTATCAGTGTAGACAAGTTTAACCTTGTTATCTCTCTTAGATACATTGATAAGGCTATTATTACAGCTTGTATTTTTGCCGCAATCGTAATGGCTCTCATGTATTGGTATTTTGGAACAGAGCAGGGAAGTGCAATCAGAGCAACTGGAGCAAATCCTGCCATGAGTAAGGCACAGGGAATTAACATTGATATGATGAAGGTTATTGCTCTTTCCATTTCAAACGGACTGGTAGCATTATCAGGCGGACTTATCGCTCAATATCAGGGATTTGCCGATATCAACATGGGTAGAGGCGCTATTGTTATCGGTCTTGCTGCTGTAATTATAGGAGAGGTGTTGGGTAATGCGTTCTTTGGAAAGAGAATGAATTTTGTATTAAAGCTTCTCTTTGTAGTTATTGGCGGTATTTTATATTACGTGATTATCGGTATTGTATTGTGGCTCAAGATGCCTGCAAATGACTTGAAGCTGTTTCAGGCAATCGTGGTTGCAATCTTTTTGGCAGTACCACATATCAAAAATAAACGTGCAAGCTCCTTTGGTAAGGCTGCAAAGAGGGGAGGTATAAAAAATGCTTAATGCTGTAAATCTACAGAAGACCTTCAATGCAGGTACGGTAAATGAAAAGGTTGCCTTAAATGGTGCAACGCTTTGTCTTGAAGAAGGAGAATTTTGTACAGTAATCGGAGGAAATGGAGCAGGTAAATCTACTTTCCTTAATGCTCTTGCCGGAGTATGGCCAGTTGACGGTGGTTCTATCTCTTTAGATGGAATAGATGTTACAGGTCTTCCCGAATATAAAAGAGCAAAATATTTGGGTCGAGTATTTCAGGACCCCATGACTGGTACAGCTGCCAATATGCAAATAGATGAAAATCTTGCGCTGGCAAAACGCCGCGGAGGACACAGAGGATTGGGCTGGGGTGTTACAAAGGCAGAACGAGAAGAGTTTCACGAACTGCTGAAGATTCTTGATTTAGGACTTGAGGACAGAATGACATCCAAGGTTGGTCTGCTTTCAGGTGGACAAAGACAGGCTCTTACTCTGTTGATGGCAACATTGCAAAAACCAAAGCTTTTGCTTTTGGATGAGCATACTGCTGCTCTTGATCCAAAGACTGCAGCCAAGGTACTTGAGACAACAGAGAAGATCATTCAGGAACAGAATCTTACTACAATGATGGTAACTCATAATATGCGAGATGCTATTGTTCATGGCAATCGTCTTATTATGATGAACGAAGGCAAGGTTATCCTTAACATCTGTGGAGAAGAGAAGAAAAAGCTTACTATTGAGGATCTTCTTCATAAGTTTGAGGAAGTATCAGGAACAGAATTTACTTCTGATAAGGAAATCCTATCTAGATAGTATTATCCCTCACCAATGGGTGAGGGATTTTTTATTAGTGATAAAACTGAGAAAATAGAGTATTATGGGTACTTAGAATAGAATTTGCAGTAAAAGTACAGACTGCGACCAAAAGCTTTTAAGGAGCAATATATGCCTAAAAGAAATAATACGTTTTTAGTGACTCAAACAGTAAGCTCAGTGATATTGGTACTAACTGTGGTTTTTCTTTTTGTCGGAAGAATAGAACCCTTAAATCTGATGGTTAATATGACAATACAGGATACAGATTGCAGTGATAAATTTTCAATGACAGGGGGTGTAATCAAATACGATTATGATGCACCTGACGACTGGTCATACGAAAACGATGACCTGGCTGTAAATCCACGAATGAATGCTGTCACTGCCAAGCTTCCTGCGTTAAAGTATGGTGTATACAAGCTAAGGGTCAAGTACAATGCCAAGTACGATACCACAATTGCAAGAAGCATACCCCTTACCCTATCTCTAAGTGGAGGGGATGAGAAAGCATACAGCGCATATAATATACTCACTTTTAATTATCTGTCTGACGAAGAGAGATTAGTGTGGGTAACAGATTTTAGTGGGACAAAGGATGATATAGTTGTTGGCATCAACGCCAAGGGCTATGGACAGGTTGTCATTGACGACATTGAATTTTCTGAGTATACACCATGGAAAATAGGCGTTTTGCTTTTAGAATTGATTGTATTCCTGTTCATATTTTTACAGCAAAAATATCATCTGATTAAGTTTAATAAAGAAAATTGCAAGGATATATTAATCTCAATTGTATTAATTGCGTTAGCCTCGGCACCACTATTTACAGGTGAGATGAGGACCTATGGAGGCCATGATTATGCTTTTCATATAGATCGTATTTCATCTATTGCAGAAGAAATTAAGCACGGTCATTTTCCAGTCCTGTATCAGACTACAGCTACAACAGGAACAGGATATATAAGCAATATCATGTATCCAAAGCTTTTTACATACATTCCTGCGGTATTACACCTGTTTGGTTTACCACTTTCTGTTGCATACAACATATTTGTGATATTTATTAATACACTAACACTGATTATCTGCAAAGTTAGTTTTATGGGTATATTTAAGGATAAAAGATATGCCTGGCTTGGAACAGGATTGTATCTAATTGGTGTATATCGAATATCAAATATATATATTAGATCAGCTGTTGGAGAATATTTGGCAATGACATTTTTGCCACTTATTATTTACAGCTTTTATCATATATATTTTGAGGTCAAAAAAGCATCGTTTAGGGATGGTTTGCCTTTGATAGTGGCTGCCACTGGGTTGGTACAGACGCACGTGCTTACTGTTGAGATGGTAATACCATTTATTGTGATATTTGCGTTAATTCATTTTAGACAGACAATAGCAAATATTGGAATGCTTTTTGCGGCTTGTGGAGTGACTGTATTACTTAATTTGTTTTATCTCATACCATTTTTGGATGTATATGGTGAAGAGTTACATATTCGTTTTGACGTGGCAGAGGATATTCAAAATCAGGGCATCAGTTTATTTACATCTCTATTTAAGGAGAGTGTGTTTGCCTCTACAAACCAGCTTGCTCCAAGAACTATAGGCATGGCGCTGGTTGTTGGAATGCTGATATGTATATTCAGTTTAGTCATTAACTGGAAAAAAGATAAGGGAAATGGAAAAAAACTGCGACTGGAGATGCTTATATATGGACTAATCTGTCTGATGTTATGTTCTAACAGGTTTCCATGGAGCACTCTGGCAGGAAAAGATAGCCAGTTTGCGCTGTTGTTTACTTCGATTCAATTTCCTTGGAGATATTTAGGTCTTACTACGGCGTTTTTCTGTTTTTCAACAGTAGGAGCGGTTAAATCCATAGTTGATAATGCTAAGAATCAGAAATTTTGCATAAGGGTTGCAATATATGGGCTTTTGACAGCTACTGTAGTGACCTTGGGAGGTTTCTATATACAAAATCTTACAAACAGTGTAGAACATGCCTTTTTTAAGAATCTGGATACTGCGGGAATATATGACCAGGACAATCTCTATCTGCCTAAGAATGCAGATTTTGATATGCTTTGGTCTAATGGTATTACTGTTTTGGGTGATGCTTGTGTAGAAGATTTGGGAACAGGAGATGAATATTTCAGAACCTTTAGAATAGATAATAAAAACACCATGGCAAAAATAACATTTCCTGTTTTGTATTATGATTTTCTGCAGGTAAAGGATATAGACTCAGGTTACCTTTTTGAAAAAACAATGAGTGAACAAGGATACATTACTGTAGCCTTTGAATCAGGATATCAGGGTATTGTTCAGGTTAAGTATCATATTTCGTGGATTTGGATGGCAGGCAATGTTATTTCTTTAGTGACGCTGCTTGTATTATTATATAATATGTTCCTTAAAAGTTTATTAAAATCGACACTTTTAAAGAATGATGTGGTATGCTAAAAACATAACAAATGAAAGGGTTTTTATTGGATGAACGACAATAATTCAGGTGGCGGCAAGCCAAATGGTAATGACAACAAAAATCGCCAACCATTCTATATCTTAGGCCTTTTAGTACTTATTGCTCTGTTTTTTACAAGCATGATGTACAAAGGTTCTGCAGGTGGTACCCAGGAGGTTACATACTCTGAGTTTCTTGAGATGGTAGAGAATGATCAGGTGGAATCAGTAGTTATTGATAACTCTGAGATAGAAATCACGCTTAAAGATGAAGTGAGTCGTGATAAGGACAGTAAATACTACTCAACAGCGTATGGCAAGACTACTTACTATACAGCATACCTAAGAGATGATGATTTGCTTCCAACAATGAAGGCGCATGGCGTAGATATTGATGGTAAAATACCAGATTCTACAGCAGCAATCGTATATAATATTTTATCCTTTGTTATTCCAATGGTAATATTATGGATTTTGCTTGGATTTCTTATGAAAAAAATGGGCGGAGGCCCAATGGGAGTAGGAAAATCCAATGCAAAGATCTATAACATGGAAAAGACAACTGGAGTAACCTTTAAGGATGTTGCAGGTCAGGATGAAGCCAAGGAATCGCTTCAGGAGGTTGTAGACTTTTTACATAATCCTAAAAAGTATACAGAGATTGGTGCAAAGCTTCCAAAGGGAGCGCTTTTGGTGGGCCCTCCTGGTACAGGTAAGACTTTGCTGGCAAAGGCTGTAGCAGGCGAGGCAGGAGTTCCATTTTTCTCGTTGGCAGGTTCAGACTTTGTAGAGATGTTTGTAGGTGTTGGTGCCTCCAGAGTTAGAGATTTGTTCAAGGAAGCTCAAAAGCAGGCCCCTTGTATTATTTTTATAGATGAGATTGATGCCATCGGTAAGAGCCGTGATTCCCATTACGGCGGAGGTAACGATGAGCGTGAGCAGACTCTTAACCAGCTTCTTGCTGAGATGGATGGATTTGACACTAGCAAGGGATTGCTCATTTTAGCAGCCACTAACAGACCTGAGGTATTGGATAAGGCATTGCTTCGACCAGGCCGTTTTGACAGACGTATTATCGTTGACAGACCAGATCAAAAGGGAAGACTTGAGACATTAAAGGTACACGCCAAGGATGTATCCATGGATGAAACAGTTGACCTTGAGGCTTTGGCATTGGCTTCAGCAGGACTTGTTGGATCTGATTTGGCAAACATTATCAACGAGGCTGCTATTATTGCGGTAAAAAATAAACGAAAATTTGTGAATCAAAGCGATTTATTTGAGGCCTTCGAACTTGTTGCAGTAGGCGGCAAGGAGAAGAAGGACAGAGCTATGAGTGAAAAGGAAAGACACATTGTGTCTTATCACGAAGTAGGTCATGCGCTTGTATCGGCGTTGCAAAAGGAAGCTGAGCCAGTTCAAAAGATTACTATTGTTCCACGTACAATGGGAGCTCTAGGATATACGCTTCAGACTCCTGAGGAGGAGAAGTTCCTTGAGACCAAGGAAGAGCTTTTGGCTAAGATTAATACCTATATGGGTGGTAGAGCAGCAGAAGAGATTAAGTTTGGTTCATACACATCTGGAGCGGCTAACGATATTGAACAGGCTACCAAGATAGCAAGAGCTATGGTTACTCGATTTGGTATGAGTGATAAGTTTGGAATGATGGGACTGGCAACTGTTGAAAGCCAGTATCTTGAAGGCAGAGCATATCTCAACTGTGGAGAAAGTACTCAGGCAGAGGTAGATGCTGAGATCCTTAAGATTATTACATCAGCCTACTCTCAGGCAAAAGAAATGCTCGAGAGCAATATGGAATGTCTGGATAAGATATCAGAGTATCTCTTTGAGCATGAAACTATTACAGGCAAGGAATTCATGAAGATCTTTAGGGAAATCAAGGGGATTCCAGAGCCAGAGGATGATAAAAAAGAATCGAACCTGATGCCGGATTCTGACAATAGTGAGGCAGATGAGGCCTTACAGACAATGCCAGCAGATGGGGCTACACAGGTGTTGGATGATGATATTTTTGAAGAATAAGCTATGGTAACAGAGCAGGATTTAGATAAACTCCCGAATCAACCGGGAGTTTATATTATGCATGGAAGTAAAGATGAGGTGATATATGTTGGAAAAGCACTATCTTTGCGCCATCGTGTACGTCAATATTTTCAGCCCAGTCATGATGAGGGATTGAAAAAAGCTCAGATGGTGAAAAATATTCATCGTTTTGAGTTTATTGTAACAGATTCAGAGCTTGAAGCTCTTATTTTAGAATGCAATCTAATAAAGGAATATCGCCCTAAGTATAATACAATGCTTAGGGATGATAAGACCTATCCATACATAGAAGTCACCCTCCAGGAGCAATTCCCAAGGGTGCTTTTTTCGCGTAAGCTAAAAAAGAACGGCTCTAAATATTTTGGTCCTTTTACATCTGTTGAGGCTGTGAGGGATACGGTAGATTTACTTAATAAGCTCTACTGCCTCAGAACATGTGCCAAGAAGCTTCCTGAATCCATAGGAAAAGAGAGAGCCTGTCTGAATTATCACATAGGACAATGTCTTGGCCCGTGTCAGGGTTATATTTCCTCCGAGGAATACAGAATAAATATTGCCAAAGCTATAGATTTCTTGGATGGTGATTATAAAGAGATTCTCAAGGAGCTTGAGAATAAGATGATGATGGCCTCTGAACAGTTGGATTATGAGTCTGCTGCAGCTTACAGGGACTTAATAAGCTCCGTAAAGGCAACAGCCATGAGACAGAAAGCCTCGCAGTCTGATGGCGAGGACCGTGATATTATTGCAATTGCTTCATCAGATGAAGATGCTGTGGTACAGGTATTTTTTGTAAGAAATGGGAAAATGATTGGCAGAGAACATTTCTTCATAAACGTTAGAGTGGACGATAGCAGGCAGGATATGCTGGAGTATTTCCTTAAAGATTATTACACAGGTACTCCTTTTATCCCTCGCGAAATTTTCCTTCAGGAAGAGCTTGAATCGGCCGAACTGCTGGAAAAGTGGCTGTCAGACAAAAAAGGCCACAGGGTATACATTAGAAGTCCAAGACGTGGCAACAAAAACAAGCTTGTAGAGCTTGCTGAGAAAAATGCCAAGCTTGTACTAGATCAGGATAAGGAGAAAATCAAAAAAGAAGAAGGCAAGACTATCGGAGCGATGAAAGAAATTGCTTCTCTTTTGGAGCTTCCTACAGATTCCATCATAAGAATGGAGGCATTTGATATTTCCAATATATCAGGATTTCAGTCTGTGGGCTCCATGGTTGTTTTTGAAAAGGGAAAACCAAAACGGTCAGATTATCGCAAATTTAAGATAAAAACAGTTGAGGGTCCTAATGATTACGCCTCAATGCATGAGGTTCTAACCAGAAGGTTTAAGCATGGATTGGAGGAGATGAAAGAAAATGGTGGTGTCACAGAAGAAAGCTTTACACGTTTTCCTGATATCATCATGATGGATGGCGGCAAGGGTCAGGTGCATATTGCTGAGCAGGTATTAAAGGAACTGGGACTAAGCATTCCTGTTGCAGGTATGGTAAAGGATGACCATCACAGGACCAGGGGCTTGTACTACCAGGACAGGGAGATACCAATAGACAGAACAAGTGAGGGATTTCATCTCATTACAAGACTCCAGGATGAGGCCCATAGATTTGCCATTGAATATCACAGGTCCCTTAGAAGCAGAGGCCAGGTTCACAGTTTTCTTGATGACATACCAGGAATAGGACCAAAAAGACGCAAGGCACTGATGAAAAAATATGCCTCTGCAGAGGCTATGTCACAGGCGTCAGAGGAAGATTTGGCTGACACAGAGGGAATGGATTCAAAATCGGCAAAGAACGTATATAATTACTTTCATGCTATGAAAAACACATGAAATGAGGTACAATGTACCTGAATTATTGGCTTTTGGAGGGTATGCACATGAGCTTAGGCGCTAAAAATGATTTGGGAGTATCTGTTCAGACTATCAAGGAAAGATTTGACCTTACTCACTTTAATGAAAGTATTGACTTGTCTACAAAATATGTAACTGTTGCAGATGTTAACAGACCTGCGCTTCAGTTACATGGTTTTTTCGAACATTTTGAGGGAAAGAGAATACAGCTTATTGGTAATGTAGAAGTTGCATACATAGAAAAAAAGACCCAAGAGGAGAGAAGAGCCTCATTCCATCAGCTTTTTTCATACACCGATATTCCATGTGTAATCTGTTGCAGAGGTTTTGTTCCAGGACCAATTTTATTGGAAGAAGCTACGGCAGCAGGTATTCCTGTACTTGGAACACAACAGGGCACATCAGCGTTCATGTCTGAGATTATATATTCTTTGAATATGGATTTTGCTCCTTGTACAACCATACATGGTGTGTTGGTGGATGTTTATGGTGAAGGACTGCTGATTACAGGCGAAAGCGGCATTGGCAAGTCTGAAGCAGCTTTAGAGCTGATTAGAAGAGGACATCGTCTTGTATCGGATGATGTGGTTGAGATTAGACGTCCTAACAACGAAAGATTATATGGCAGAGCACCTTCTGTAACTCAGTACATGATTGAGCTTAGAGGTATTGGAATTATAGATGTAAAGAGCTTGTATGGTGTCGAAGCTGTTAAGGAACAACAAAGAATAGACCTGGTTATCAGACTTGAAGACTGGACCAAGGAAAAAGAATTCGACCGTTTGGGTATGAAGGATGAGTATATGAATATATTGGGCTTGGATGTAACCTGCCACTCACTTCCAATAAGACCTGGTCGTAATCTAGCTGTTATCTGCGAAACAGCCGCAGTTAACCACCGTCAGAAAAAGATGGGATATAATGCTGCAGAAGAATTATACAGAAGAATTCAAGCTAACATGAGCAGCAAATAAAATCAGTCCTAAGGGATTGAACTGCCACAAAAATGGCAGGGGGAGGAAAGGAATTAATATGGAACGAAAAAATGCATGGAGTAAATATGCAAAGGATGCAAGCCAGGTAATGGCTTTTGCAGAAGGCTATAAAAGGTTTTTGTCTGATTGCAAGACAGAGCGCGAGTGCGTAGATTTTTTTATAGCAAAAGCTAAGGATGCTGGTTATGTGTCACTGGATGAGATAATAGCCAAGGGAGGCAAGCTTAAAGCTGGTGATAGAATATATCAGTCAAACAAGGGTAAATCCTTTGCATTATTTAATATTGGTAAAGCTCCTTTGGAAGAGGGTATTAATATCTTGGGAGCGCATATTGATAGCCCACGCTTAGATATCAAACAGAATCCTGTATATGAGGATACAGATCAGGCTTTGTTGGACACACATTACTATGGTGGAGTGAAGAAGTATCAGTGGGTTACTATTCCACTTGCTCTTCATGGTGTTGTTGCAAAGAAAGATGGAACTGTTTTAAAAATTAATATTGGAGAAGATGAAACAGATCCAGTATTTTGTATATCAGATTTACTGATTCATCTGTCCTCAGACCAGTTGGAAAAAAAGGGTGCCAAAGTAGTAGAGGGTGAAGACCTTAATGTACTTTGTGGAAATATGCCTGTTTTTGACAAGGACAATGAAAAGGAAAAGGAAGCGGTTAAGACTAACGTCCTTAGACTTATCAAGGATAAATATGATTTCGACGAAGAGGATTTTCTTTCTGCCGAGATAGAGGTTGTTCCTGCTGGAGAAGCCAGAGATTTAGGCTTTGACAGAAGTATGATTTTAGGCTATGGACATGATGACAGAGTATGTGCTTATCCTTCATTTATGGCTCTTTTAGAGACAACAGAAGTATTGAATAAAACAGCTTGTGCTCTTTTGGTGGACAAGGAAGAAATCGGAAGTGTCGGAGCATCTGGTATGCAGTCCCTCTTCTATGAAAACGTAGTAGCTGAGTTAATCGAACTTCAGGGAGAATACTCAGAGATAAAAAGAAGACGTACCATGACCAATTCTTCAGTATTATCATCAGATGTATCAGCTGCATTTGATCCAAACTATTCAAATGTGTTTGAAAAGAATAATTCAGCATATATGGGGCGAGGACTTGTTTTTAACAAATATACCGGAGCAAGAGGTAAGTCTGGCTCAAATGATGCTTCAGCTGAATATATGGCAAAGATTAGAAAAATAATGGATGATGCCAATGTATGCTTCCAGACAGCAGAGCTTGGTAAGGTTGACGCTGGTGGCGGCGGTACTATTGCATATATCCTTGGAAACTACAACATGGAAGTTATTGATGCTGGTGTAGCGGTACTTTCGATGCATGCTCCATGTGAAATAATAAGCAAAGTCGATTTGTATGAAGCACTGTTGGGCTACAAGGCATTCATCAAAAATGCATAACATGAAGCAAGAGATTATCGATACAATAAAAGAATTATGCTTAGATGTACTCGTTAATGAGCCCATGTCCAAACATACTACATTCAGAATAGGAGGAGCAGCAGATGTTTTTGCAAATCCTACAATGGATGAATTAATAAAGCTCATAGCTTTTTGCAAAAGCAATGAGGTTCCATATATGATTATGGGCAATGGAAGCAATATGCTTGTGTCAGATAAAGGCATCGAGGGACTTGTTATTTCCATTGGAAAAAATATGTCTGACATTTCAATTGATGGAAGATATATCGTGGCACAGGCTGGAGCACTACTTTCTGCTACTGCAAACAGGGCTTGCGATGCTTCTCTAACAGGATTTGAATTTGCGGCAGGTATTCCTGGGACTGTGGGTGGAGCAGTGGTTATGAATGCTGGTGCATACGGAGGGCAGATTGCTGATTGCATAGTAGAGTGTGAAGTCCTTACAGCTGAAGGTACTATTGTAAAATGGACAAAGGATATGTTAGATCTGGATTACAGGCATTCTGTGTTCATGGACTGCGATGATGTAATTTTATCTGCTGTATTTGAGCTTACACATGATGAGGCTTCTTCTGTAAGAAATCTAATGGAGGAGCTTAGAGCCAAGCGTATTGATAAGCAGCCGTTAAACTATCCAAGCGCAGGAAGTACTTTTAAAAGACCGCAAGGGTATTTTGCGGGCAAACTTATAGAAGATGCTGGTCTTAAGGGGTATTGTGTTGGTGGTGCGCAGGTATCTGAGAAGCACTGCGGTTTTGTTGTTAATAAGGGGGATGCAACTTGTGAGGATGTGCTTGAATTAATCAAGTATGTGGATCAAGTGGTTTATGAAAAAAATAATGTACATTTGGAACCAGAAATCAGAATTGTAGGAAGGTTTTAACAATGAAGCTACTGATTCTTACGGGTATGTCAGGTGCTGGAAAAAGCACAGCATTTAAAATGATGGAGGATATGGGCTACTATTGTGTAGACAATCTGCCAGTGCAGCTGTTAAAGAGTTTTATTGACCTTACAGATAATGGCTCTTTGGACCAAAAGGTAGTTGTTGGCATAGATGTCCGTAATGGAGAGTCCATGAGTTTACTCCCAGGCATATTGACAGAGCTTGAACAGGACAGTAAGAATTATTCTATTTTATTTTTGGACGCAGAAAATGATGTTCTTGTAAAAAGATACAAGGAAACAAGACGTAATCACCCTTTGTCAGGCCAGGAGAGAATCATGGCCGGCATAAAAAAAGAAAGGGATACTATTGGTTTTCTCAAGGAACGGGCAGATTATGTAATAGACACAACCCACCTGCTTACAAGAGAATTAAAAACAGAGCTGGAGAAGATATTTATAGAACAGGTTGACTATCGCAGTCTTTTTGTTACAATAATGTCCTTCGGTTTCAAATATGGTATACCTGAGGATTCAGATCTGGTATTTGATGTCAGATTCTTACCAAACCCATATTATGACCCAGAGCTTAGGCCATATACTGGTAATGATATGGCTATCAAAAATTTTGTAATGAGTTCTGATGAATCCAGCGTGTTTCTCGATAAAACTACAGATTTGATAAAATTTTTGATACCTAACTATATCAAAGAAGGAAAGAACCAATTAGTAATAGCTATTGGTTGTACTGGAGGAAAACATCGATCTGTTTGTTTAGCCAATGAGATATTTCAGGCGCTTTCATCAGATGATTCCTATGGTCTGAAAATAGAACACAGGGATATAGGCAAGGATGCACTTAGAGGGAAATAATGTCTTTTTCAATGGATGTAAAGGAAGAGTTATCTCACCACATGTCAAAGAGCCGACATTGCCAGATTGCTGAGCTGTCGGCTTTAATGTTGTTTGGAGGAATGAAAAACGGCAAGGTAGATGACTATGTAAACAGAATACCTCATTATGAGGATTTAATTTCAGGTGTAAAACTAATAGACGATTGTATTATAGATGAGCTGATTGTTCAGCAGCCTTGTTGCAAAAGAGCCTTTTTAAGAGGAGCATTTTTAGAGGCTGGTTCCATATCTGATCCCAACAAAGCATATCATTTTGAGATAATATGTGAAAACGAAAGACAAGCAGTTTTTTTGCAATCTGTCATGTCTTTCTTTGATGTAGATGCAAAATTTGTGCAACGTGCTAGTAAGGTAGTGGTATATCTTAAAGAGGGTGCGCAAATTGTTGAGATGCTTAGAATTCTGGAAGCTCCAAAAGCAGTTATGGAGTTAGAGAATGTTCGCATCGTAAAAGAAGTGCGCGGCTCAATTAATAGACAGGTTAATTGTGAGACAGCCAATATTAGTAAGACTGTTAACGCAGCTGTTAGACAAATCGAGGATATAAAATATCTTCAACGAGAAGTAGGATTGGATAATTTGCCAGCTTCTCTAAGTGATATTGCTTATCTTAGATTAGAGAATCCGGATACACCACTGGGTGCGTTAGGCGAGCTATGTGATCCACCTCTTGGAAAGTCTGGCGTCAATCACAGATTGCGAAGATTATCACAATTGGCATTAGAACACCGCAACGGTATTTTATAGGGAGGCAAACATGCAGAAGGAAGTTACAATTCAAATGACCAACTCAATGGAAGCTACTCCAATTGCACATCTTGTACAGTTGGCTAACCAGTTTTCAAGCTCTATTTATTTTGAAATGGATACAAAGAAAGTAAATGCCAAGAGCATAATGGGTATGATGAGTTTAGTATTATCATCAGGCTCAAAGGTTATTATTGATGCATCGGGTGATGACGAAGAGAAGGCGATTAATGAGCTTTCTGCATTTTTAGCAAAGTAAAATAATAAAGAATTAGAGGATTTATATGTCAGCAAGAAAACTATTATTTATAGTAAACCCACGTTCGGGAAAGGGACTTATTAAGTCACATCTGGCTGATATTATAGACATAATGATCAAAGCGGGGTTTTCTGTGACTGTGCATTTAACTCAGTCACAGAAAGACGCAATGAACATAACAATAAAAGAAGCTGCAAATTACGAAAGAATAGTATGTAGTGGTGGAGACGGCACTCTGGATGAGGTTGTTTCCGGCATGATGCTTACAGATAAAAAGTGTCCGATAGGATACATTCCGGCTGGAAGTACTAATGATTTTGGCAGCTCTCTTGGTATAGATAAGGATATGATAAGAGCAGCTCAGACTAGCGTATCTGACAGACTATTTGCCTGTGATATAGGTAAATTCAATTCAGATGCATTTGTTTATGTAGCTGCTTTTGGCATATTTACAGAAGTATCTTATCAGACATCGCAGGATTTAAAAAATGTATTGGGACATGCTGCATACATTATAGAAGGTGCAAAGCAATTGAGGGACATTCCACATTTTAGAATGCAGGTGGAATATGACGGCAATGTGCTCTATGATGAGTTTATTTTTGGAATGGTTACCAACTCCAAATCTGTAGGCGGTTTTAAAGGCATAATACCTGGTGATATCAGTTTAAATGACGGTGTATTTGAAGTAACGTTGGTTAAAACACCGAAGAACCCGATAGAACTCAATGAGATACTTGCATTTCTTACCGGTATTATCAATGACTCTGAGATGGTATACAGTTTTCAGACTCATTCCATTAAGTTAACAAGCTTAGCAGAAGTACCTTGGACCTTAGATGGAGAGTATGGTGGAAGTCACACCTGTGTACTTATAGAAAATGCGCATAATGCCCTGGAATTGGTTGTTGAATAGGCTTTTTTTATGTGTTATCATTGGTGCATGGTGTAAGAAAATGCAGAGTTTGCGGGACTTTGGATTTTCTTAAAAATGAATCAATTGGAGGATAAATCATGTTAGTATCTGCAAAAGAGATGTTAGACAAAGCTAAGGCTGGCCACTATGCAGTTGGACAGTTCAACATTAATAACCTTGAGTGGACCAAGGCTATTCTTCTTACTGCACAGGAACTTAATTCACCTGTTATTCTTGGTGTTTCTGAGGGTGCTGGTAAGTACATGACAGGTTATAAGACTGTTGCAGCTATGGTAAAGGCTATGGACGAGGAACTCGGTATTACAGTTCCAGTAGCTCTTCACTTAGATCACGGTTCATACGAAGGATGTTACAAGTGTATTGAAGCTGGTTTCACATCTATCATGTTTGATGGTTCTCACTATGCAATCGATGAGAACGTTGCAAAGACAAAGGAATTAGTTGAAGCTGCTCACAAGAATGGCATGTCAATCGAAGCTGAGGTTGGTTCAATCGGTGGAGAAGAAGACGGTGTTGTTGGTATGGGCGAGTGCGCTGATCCTAACGAGTGCAAGGCGATTGCTGATCTTGGTGTTGATATGCTTGCAGCTGGTATCGGAAACATTCACGGCAAGTATCCAGCAAACTGGGCTGGTCTTTCATTCGAAACACTTGATTCAATTCAGAAGCTCACAGGTGCTATGCCACTCGTTCTTCACGGTGGTACAGGTATTCCAGCTGATATGATTAAAAAGGCTATTGATCTTGGCGTTTCTAAGATCAATGTTAACACAGAGTGCCAGCTTTCATTTGCAGATGCTACACGTAAGTACATCGAGGCTGGTAAGGATCTCGAGGGTAAGGGATTTGATCCTCGTAAGCTTTTAGCTCCAGGTACAGAGGCTATCAAGGCTACTGTTAAGGAGAAGATGGAGCTCTTCGGATCAGTTGGCAAGGCTTAATTCTGGTCACTTTTTGGGGGAAGTCTCTAGGGAGATTTCCCCCTTTTTTATAAAATGTTCATAGGCATAACTATGGTTTAGAAGGAAAAAGTATGGATAACAAATATTTTAATGTAGCAGATATTTTTGGAGAGAATGTATTCAATGATTCTGTTATGCAGGAACGTCTTCCTAAAAAGACATATCAGAAATTAAAGCAGACAATTGCAGAAGGCAAGGAACTCGATATCGAGACTGCAGATGTTATAGCACATGAGATGAAGGAGTGGGCTATTGAAAAGGGCGCTACTCACTACACTCACTGGTTCCAGCCACTTACAGGCGTAACGGCTGAAAAACATGATTCATTTATTTCTGCCCCAATGGAAAACGGTAAGATTTTAATGAGCTTTTCGGGTAAAGAGCTTATCAAGGGCGAGCCAGATGCATCTTCATTTCCATCTGGTGGCCTTAGAGCTACTTTTGAAGCGCGTGGATATACGGCATGGGACCCAACATCTCCAGCCTTCGTCAGAGAGGATGCAGCAGGAGCGATTCTTTGCATACCAACAGCTTTCTGTTCATATACAGGTGAAGCCTTAGACCAGAAAACACCTCTTCTTAGATCTATGGAGGTCGTTAGCGAACAGGCTATTCGTTTACTTAGATTATTTGGAAACACTACTTCAAAGCGCGTTATTCCTTCTGTAGGCGCAGAGCAGGAGTATTTTCTTATTGATAGAGAACATTTTCTTGCACGTAAGGATTTACAGTACACAGGTCGTACTCTTTTTGGTGCAATGCCACCTAAGGGCCAGGAAATGGATGACCATTATTTTGGTACAATTCCAGAGCGTATAGAGAGCTATATGCGAGATGTTAATATTGAGCTTTGGAAGCTTGGTGTATCATCAAAGACTCAGCATAATGAAGTAGCACCTGCACAGCACGAGTTAGCACCAATATATGCTCAGGCAAATGTTGCGGTAGACCATAATCAGATTATTATGGAGACTTTAAGAAAGGTAGCTAACCGTCATGGCTTACAGTGCCTGTTACATGAAAAACCATTTGCTGGCGTAAATGGTTCTGGTAAGCACAATAACTGGTCGCTTGTTACAGATGATGGAATCAACCTTTTTGAACCTGGTAAGAATCCACATGACAATATTCAGTTCTTACTTATACTGACTCTTATTATGCAGGCTGTAGACAAGCATGCGGATTTACTTAGAGAATCAGCTGCAGACATTGGTAATGACCACAGACTTGGTGCTGACGAGGCTCCACCAGCTATTATTTCAATCTTCCTTGGAGAGCAGCTTGAGGATGTATTAGAGCAGTTGATTTCAACTGGTTCAGCTACACATTCAAAGAAGGGTGAAAAGCTTGATACTGGCGTTAAGACATTGCCAGATTTTAGAAAGGATGCTACAGACCGTAACCGTACATCACCATTTGCATTTACAGGAAACAAGTTTGAGTTTCGTATGGTGGGCTCTCAGGATTCAGTTGGTGAGCCAAATATTGTACTTAACACAATTATGGCGGAAGCATTCTCTGATGCATGTGATATCTTAGAGCAGGCAGAGGACTTTGAACTTGCAGTTCATAACATGATAAAGGAACTGGCTACAAAGCATCAGCGTATAGTATTTAGTGGCAACGGCTACTCAAATGAGTGGAGAGAAGAAGCTGCCAGACGTGGCCTTCCTAATATCTCTTCTACTGTTGATGCCATACCAGCTCTTACTACAGATAAAGCTATCGAATTATTTGAGCGATTTGGAGTATTTACTCGTATTGAGCTTGAATCACGTGCTGAAATCGAATATGAGCAGTATGCAAAGGCAATCAACATCGAAGCAAAGACTATGATAGATGTTACCAGCAAGCAGATTATACCTGCTGTAATGAACTACACTACAGAAATAGGTTTATCTATCAACACAGTAGTAGATGCTTGCCCAGATGCAGATGTAAGTACTCAAAGAGAACTTCTCTTAGAGATTTGCGATCTCCTAAGAGATACTCGAGTTGCAATGTCAAAGCTACAGGATGATGTAACAGAAGGCCAGCAAATCAAGGGAGATAACGAGAAACGTGCTCACTTCTATCATGACGTTGTAGCGGTAGATATGGCAGCTCTCAGAGCTCCTATCGACGCATTGGAGATGATCGTAGACAAAGAGGCATGGCCAATGCCATCTTACGGAGATATGATTTTCGAGGTCTAACTAACACCGGCCCCAGCAATTTTTGCTGGGGCTTTTTTACGCCCATTTTACTACATCCATCCTCCACCCTTTTTTGCGGCCCCTTGCCCCCCAAAAAAAAAGACCTGGCTCTGCCTCTGACATAAGCAAACTCCTTAGTGCTAGTCGGAAAAGCTTGTGTCAGAGGCAGAGCCAGGCTGTGGAAGAGCGGGGGGCCAGAATACTATGTAAAGAGGGAGAAGGGGCAAAAGGATATTTGGGCGTAAAAATGGCCCCTGAATAATCAGGGGCCAGGTGTTAGTTGCTGGTTATGTGAACCTCTACGTTAGGCGTAGGGGTAGGTGTTGAGATGCCTAAGGCATCGGTGATGGACTGTAGAGTTTCGTCTACGTATTCGGTGCTGTCATGTACTATAGTGGACGGGTCAACCGCGTTATCTAAGTATGGGTTGGTCTCTACAGTAATCTCTGGTTCGAGGCCGAGATTTTGTCGAATCAGGTTGTTTCTGTAGTTGGCATCCTCAACTATCTGCTTGATAGAGAAGTAGTTGATGTAGCTTGTATCATTGCCGAGAGGCTCGCCTCCATGGTACGGACAATATACACCAAATTGCGCAGCGTTTACTGCGTATGGTTCGTCCTCGCTTCCCACGGCTCCGCCTATAGTCCATATGCCTGCAGCTGATGGACAGCCAGAGTTTGCAAACATGCGGCTTTCTGTGCAGATGGTGCCTGCAAAATGTTTATCACACATGTCAGTAGGTTCTGTGCCTTCTGCAAAGTATTCATCGTATACCATTGAGCCGCGTGGATCACAGTCGCACACACCTGCTATGGCTAGCTTGCCAGACTTGCGGCAAACAGTACGCTGTACAATATTGTCAGGCTTAACGAAGTCTTTATATGGAAGACCTTCATGAATCTTGCTCATGATAGCCTTGAAAATAACCTTTGAATATGTTGTGTAGCTTTGCTGTGTGTTGTCATCAAAACCACCCCATACTACAGTAGTATAGTAAGGTGTGTAACCTGAGAATACTGTATCACGGTTCTTGGTAGTAGTTCCTGATTTTCCTGCAACAGCTTGTCCTTCAAAGTTTGCGGCTGTTCCTGTGCCAACTTTCATAACATCCTGCATTGCACTGGTTAACAGCCATGCGGTAGATTCTTCTAGAACCTTCTTGGAAGTGATTTCTCTGTTATCTAGGATTGTATTGCCCTGGTGGTCAACTACAGTTGTATAGAAGGTAGGCTGAATGTATTGTCCTTTGTTGGCGATTGTGGCGTAGGCTGTACATAAATCAAGGTTTGTAACACCATTTGTGATTCCGCCAAGAGCTAGGGCTTGATTGTTGTCACCATCGACAAGGGTTGTTATACCGAGGTCCTTGGCATATTGGAATCCCAGTCCTGTTCCTATATCTCCTAAAGTGCCGACTGTAACTACATTAATTGATTTTGTAATTGCCTGTCTTAAATTTGTCCATCCACCATATTTATCATCATAGTTGGAAAGCGAAGTTCCATCCAAGTAGGTGGTAGGCATATCATTTTCTACAGATGCAAGAGTTTTGCCGCCTGCATCAAGAGCTGCGGCAAAACATCCGATTATTTTGAAACATGAACCTGGCTGTCTTGTAATACCTGTGGCGCGGTTTAGAGTTTTTGCAGCTTTTTTATCGCCACGTCCTCCAACCATTGCAACTACGTGACCGCTGTTTTGATCTATAACAGTAACAGCAGCCTGAGGTTGAATAGTATAGTTGATGGTCTCGCCTGCTGCAGCAATTTCATCGCCAGCCTCCATTATTTCTTCCTTATATTTTTCAATGGCCGCAAGAGCATCCTCTTGTGTATCGAACTCTAAGTTGTAGTTAGGGTTCTTAGCCTGATAATAAGTAAGCATTGTAAGCTCAGAGTAGTTTTTTACGGTGCCGTCAGCTTTGTTGATGGTCAGTCTGTATGAAAATGATACTTTTTCTAAACCATTGTAGTTTTCGGTATTGTTGATTTCGGCTTCGGCTACATTTTGGATACGTGTATCCTGAGTTGAGTAAATAGAGAGGCCTCCTGCATATAATATGCTATAGGCTTCTGATTCAGTATATCCTAAACGATCCTGAAGATCCTTTACCACCTGATCTGTAAGTGCATCAACAAAATATGATGTGCTTGATGATGCTATAGTCTCTACGTTTACAATTTCGATACGATCATATACATCGTCCTTGAGGGCTTTGTCATGTTCAGTCTGAGAGATGTATCCCTGCTCTAACATGTTATCCAACACCTTGGTACGACGTTTGTTATTATCCTCAGGATTCTTGATTGGATTATATCTTGTTGGATTCTGAGTAATGGCGGCAATAACTGCGGACTCGGATAATGTTAATTCGCCAACAGACTTGTTGAAGTAACGTTCAGAAGCTGCTTCAACACCTAAGGTATTCTGACCGAGGTTAATACTGTTGAGATAGTTTTCAAGGATGGTATCCTTGCTGGTAATCTTTTCGAGCTGAACAGCCAAATACTGCTCCTGAATCTTTCTATCAAGCTTGTCCTTAAAGGTTTGCTCTCCGGTCCATGTTGTAAAATAATTGTTTTTAAGGAGCTGCTGTGTAATAGTAGATGCTCCCTGTGAAAAATGGAATCCGTTGGCTATGCCTTGGAAACCAGCTCTGATAATACCCTGGATGTCAATGCCGTTATGTTCATAGAAGCGTGCGTCTTCGATGGCAACAAAGGCATGTTGAACATCAAGTGGAATCTGATCCAACTCAATATATGTTCTGTTAGCTCCAGATGAGGCCAGGGTCTCGATTTCAATACCGTCACTGTCGTATACAGTACTGAGAAATCCGTTAGGGGAAATATCAATAGTAGATACGTCTGGCAGACGGTTGATAAGATTTGCAGCGTAGCTGTAGCATATATAGCCTATTCCTAAGCCTACTACTAAGATGCATATGAGTAATAGTCTGATTACATATAATCCGACACTATGTTTCTTTTTTTTGGCGTTCTTATTTAACGAAGCTTTTGCCTTTGTGGCGCTTTCTTTTCCGTAATTCATATTTACCTCCAAATAATCACTTCATTATATCATAGAATTTTTATATAATATAGAAGATAATGACACAAGAAAAGGTGGATAAAGTAGCGTATGTCAGCAGATTCTTACAAAATATTATATGAGGGTGGCTCTGGTGAAATAGAGGAAAAGAAGTCAAGATTTATTGCACATATTGCCCCAATACACAGTGAGCAGGAAGCTGTTGATTTTATTAATTCCAAAAAGAAAGAATATTGGGATGCCAGACATAATTGTTCTGCTTTTGTAATTGGAGAGCAAAATGAAATTACAAGATGTAATGATGATGGTGAACCTTCGGGAACAGCAGGACGTCCTATGCTGGATATTCTTTTGAGAGAAAACCTTCATAATATGGTGGTTGTTGTAACCAGATATTTTGGTGGAGTGTTATTAGGCACAGGCGGTCTGGTGAGAGCATACCAGGGAGCTGTTCTGGAAGGACTTGCCAATTGCAAGATTCTTGAACCGCAGGAAGGGTATCCTGCAGCTGTTACATGTGACTACAACAGCTATGGTAAAATCGAATACATTATAAGAGAAAAGAATATGCAGCTTTTGGGTTCGGACTTTGGGGCAGATGTTACTATTAATACAGTTATACCATCTGAGATAAAGGACGATTTCCTTACTTTAGTGGCAGATAAAACGGCTGGATGCGCGGTTGTAAAGCTTGAAGATATGGTCAAATACGCGGTTTTGGAAGGGCAGTTAATTATTTTTTAAAAAAATGAAAAATGTGCTTGCCTTTTTCTATTCTATGCTGTAATATACTATCTGTTGACGCGATAAGCGATTCAATGATGGCCCATCGCCAAATGGTAAGGCAACGGACTCTGACTCCGTCATTTCAAGGTTCG
>JABUSV010000151.1 GCA_021442555.1 Pseudobutyrivibrio sp.
CTCTTAGCAATCCAAGACCGAGATGATGAGCACTAGAGACCCTTGAAACACTGATAGCTCTACAGGAAAACCTGTGCGTATAAGACGCACAATCTCATTGGGTGTTCAGCGTTTAAAGAACACAAGACAAGTTGCTTGCTCACCCCCCCAAGTAACACTAAGCACTAGTCGAAAAGCCAAGGAAACAGGGGGCGACAGCTCAGACAGCGAGCAGCAGCCAAAAACTTAAATAAAAACAGCGGTGTGGGGGTGGGAGAAGTAAACTTTAGGCATAAAAAGAGCCCCAGCTATA
The DNA here is from genome assembly GCA_021442555.1 of Pseudobutyrivibrio sp. Taxonomy (GTDB): domain Bacteria; phylum Bacillota; class Clostridia; order Lachnospirales; family Lachnospiraceae; genus Pseudobutyrivibrio. Next base: position 293 of record JABUSV010000151.1, read on the forward strand.
GGAAAAGCTGGGGCTGGAATGTTAGTTAATATTAGAGACCAAGCATGTTGGCGTATGCCTTGAGGGCGTCTGCTGTGTCGCCAGCGAGAACCTTCTTGGCAAGGACTTTGCCAAGCTGAACACCTTCCTGGTCGAAGCTGTTGATGTTCCAAATGAAGCCCTGGAACATTACTTTGTTTTCGAAGTGAGCAAGAAGGGCTCCGAGAGATTCTGGAGTAACCTTGTCACCTACGATGATAGAAGATGGGCGGTTGCCTGCAAAGAACTTATTCTTGTTGTCATCAGCCTTGCCGCATGCAAATGCCATAATCTGAGCTGCTACGTTGGCACAGAGCTTCTGCTGGCTGGTGCTGTCTTCGATGACAACGTCTGTGCCAATCTGGCTGTTTTTGTATCCGATGAACTGAAGAGGAACGATGTCTGTTCCCTGGTGTAATAACTGATAGAAGCTGTGCTGTCCGTTAGTACCTGGCTCGCCGAAGATGATAGGGCCTGTAACATAGTTAACAGGCTCGCCAAAGCGGTTAACTGATTTGCCGTTTGATTCCATATCAAGCTGCTGTAAGTGAGCTGGGAAACGAGAAAGTGCCTGTGAGTATGGAAGTACTGCTGTTGCAGGGTATCCTAATACGTTGCGCTCGTATACGCCGATGAGGGCATCAAGCATAGCTGGGTTCTCGAGTGGATTCTTGTTGAGGGCCTTCTTGTCCTCTGCTGCTGCTCCGTTGAGGAACTGAGCAAATACCTCTGGTCCAAAAGCAAGTGATAATACTGCACCACCTACTGCAGAAGTAGAAGAGTATCTGCCTCCGATGTAGTCATCCATGAAGAATGCTGCCAAATAGTCTGAACTCTTGGCAAGTGGTGATGTCTCTGATGTAACGGCGATCATGTGCTTAGAAGCATCAAGACCTGCATTCTTGAGAGCATCCTTAACGAAAGACTCGTTTGTGAGGGTCTCAAGTGTAGTACCTGACTTAGATACAAGGATGAAGATTGAGTGCGCTACGTCAACAGAGTTGAGAACGCTGGCCGCATCATCTGGATCTACGTTGCTGATAAACTTTGCTTCCATTTTGAAGCATCCGTTTTTCTTTGCCCAGTTCTCGAGTGCTAAGTACATAGCTCGTGGACCAAGATCAGAACCACCAATACCAATCTGAACTACTGTTGTAAATTTCTCGCCAGCTGCATTTGTGATCTCGCCTGCGTGAACCTTCTTTGCAAAGTCTGCAATCTTGGTCTGCTGAGCTACGTAGAAATCTCTCTTGTCTACGCCATCAGCTGTAATAGGGCTGCCGAGCTGACCACGGCACATCTGATGAAGAACTAGTCTCTTTTCACCTGTGTTGACTACTTCGCCGTTGTATAAAGCAGCGAACTTATCTGAAAGCTGAGCTTCGTTTGCAAGCTCTACAAGAGTGTTAAGAACCTCATCGTTTACCTGCTTTGAAGCATAATTGTAATTCAATCCGCTAGACATAGGCACGTTGTATTTTGCAACACGTGCTGCGCCATTTGCTCCGTTCATGGCGCTGGTTAAGTCTACCTTGCTTTGAGCTGCAAGCTTCTTGTAGGAAGCGAGCTCGTCTAGATTTGTCCAAGAAATCATGTCAATCTCCTCCTCCGACTCTAAGTCAGAAAAAACTTCGTTATTTCCATAACAATTTATATTAAAATAAGAAATATTTCAATGGTAGTTATGGTCTTTTAGTGTTTTTTTGATATACTAGTTGGGTATGATTTTTTCAAGTAACGCCTTTATATTTCGATTTTTGGCGATTTTAATAACTGCATATTTGATTATACCAGGTAAATATAAAAATCTTGTGTTTCTGGTGGGCAGTCTTATCTTTTACGGTATAGGAGAACCGATTTTTGTTTGGATAATGATGGGCTCGCTGGTAATCAACTATCTTTTTGCCAAGCGGTTGCTTGTCATTAGGCGAAAACGATACGTTGCGATTCCTGTTATATTAGACCTGCTATTGTTGGGAGTGTATAAGTACTACAATTTTGCGGCAGATAATATCAACCATCTTTTTGTTGATGATGTGATGCCTGTGTTTAATATTGTACTTCCTATTGGTATCAGCTTTTACACCTTTCAGATGATATCCTTTGTTGTGGATTGCTACAGAGGCGACATCACTGGACCAATCAGGTTTATTGATACAGCTACATATATAGTGCTGTTTCCACAGCTTGTGGCTGGACCCATTGTCAAATACTCTGAGATTTCCAACCGTCTAATGGATAACAGTAAGTCCATAAGAGACATAGACCTAGGTATGCGTACGTTTACAGTAGGTCTTGCGCTAAAGGTTCTTGTTGCAAACCAGATAGGTACCCTGTGGAAGGCTGTTCAGACAGCAGGTGTTATAGGCCTGTCTACAGAGATGGCATGGCTTGGCGCATTTGCATGTACCATGCAGCTGTATTTTGATTTCTGGGGATATTCTCTTATGGCTATTGGATTAGGAAAGATGATAGGTTTTAAGATACCTCTTAACTTTGACAATCCATATGTGTCGACCAGCATCAGTGAATTTTGGCGCAGATGGCATATGACCTTGGGAAGATGGTTCAAGGAGTACGTATACATACCTCTGGGAGGCAATCGCAAGGGAGTAGTGCGCACAATTATCAATACTTTTATAGTATGGGCGCTTACCGGCCTGTGGCATGGAGCTGACTGGAATTTTATCCTGTGGGGTCTTACATTCTTTGTTTTGATTTCATTGGAAAAAATAGGACTTGGCAAGCTTTTTGACAGGTTTAAGTGGTTAGGTCATATCTATGTATTGTTTGTAATGCCCGTGGCATGGATTCTATTTTCCATACCAGACCTTAGGATATGCTGGAAGTATATTCTTTGTATGTTTGGCCATCATGGACCTAAGATTATTATTGGTTTCGACCAGTTTACAGGCTATCTAAGCAAATATGGTCTTTTAATGATTATATGTGTTGTTTTGTGTACCCCATATCCAATCAGATTTTATAACAAATACAAGCACAGGGGATTTATGATTCCTGTACTTTTGGTGTTGTTTATATGGTCTGTAGTAGAACTGATGATGGGTGTCAGCAATCCTTTTTTATATTATAGATTCTAATGAAAAATAGTTTACACAAGGAATGTCCTTTTCTGGTTATACTTATAATCATTTTTTGGACAGGATGCAGCTTTTCTTTTTTGTGGGCTGCCATGAATGGACAACTTAATACAGAGTACCTGAAAAAACATGCGGATACTCCTTTTTGGGAGGATTGCTATCAGATAATTGATGATATTGTCCGACCTTATCAGTACACCCAGGTGGCTGGTGTAGAGATAACTGAGGAGGAGCCTGTACAGGAGCCGGTGGCTGAACCACAACCCGTAGAAGTACCAGAGATTACATTGGAAGAGACAACACCTGTTGGAATTACCGATTTTGTGGAGTATGAGCCACTTCCTGTGGAGTCTGTGTATTATCAGGATACGGGGCTTAGGCCTCTTACTACAGATTATCCATATGAGGATATTACTGAAGATGAGATGTCGGATGCATGTTTTATTGGAGACAGCAGAACAGTTGGTATATTTGATTACTGTGATTTGGAACATATTGCCGATTTTTACTGTGACACAGGTTATTCCATGTATGACTGGGACAAGGGAGAAAAGATCACTTATCGAGCTACAGGACAAAAGGTGGATCTACTGGAAGAAATGTCGCAGCATCAGTATGGCAAGATATATATCATGATGGGTATTAATGACCTGGGTTATGTGGATACCAGCACCTTCGCAGATCGTATTGGCAGACTATATAACGCTATCAGGGCACAACAACCTGATGCCACTGTTTATCTTATGGCCAACATGTATATGTCCAAGGAAAAATGCGGCACAGATCCTGTTTTTAACAACGTCAACGTCAACGACAAAAACGTGCAGATGGCGCGGCTTGCAGATGGCGTGCACAGCTTCTATCTGGATGCCAATCCGCTGTATTTAGACGAAGAAGGATTTCTTTCAGATGATTATACCTTTGACGGATGTCATGTATATGGCAATCTATATGGTCCTTGGAAGGCATTTATTTTGTCTCATGTGGTTAAATGAGTAAAAAATCTGACGATATAAGCTATGACAGAGTCTATCTGTGAAGGAAAGAGAGACAGGATGAAACATAGCAAAAGCTTAGTAAAATATAGAATAGGGGCATTTCTTCTTGCAGTTATATTGATAGCTGCAGGTGTGATTTACCTCCCCAATTTTGCTAAGGCTGATGATTACGATAATAATATTCCAGACCGTATCAAGTTTGGCGAGATAGATGGCCATGATATTGAGTGGGTGGTACTTGATTTTGATTCAAATACAAGAAGAGCCCTAGTTGTGACATCAGATATTCTTGCAACCAAGTCGGTTCAGGAATATAAAAATGCTCTGTATCAGGTATATCCAGATCCTACCAAGACAGGTCTTGTTAACTGGAATAATTCATATTGGCGCAAGTGGATTAACAGCACAGTCTACAACAACTGTTTTACAGACAATAATAAAAAGCATATTCATAAGACAACTTTTTCGGTATCAGAAAATCAGGACAGCCTGATGCAGTATTTCCATGCAGCAGAGGGCGGAGACCCTGCATCCGAATCAGGACAAGCAATGGACATAGATATATATTATAATCAGGTTTCTACCAAGGATTATCTGTTCTTTTTATCTTACGAACAATATGTAACATACAAGGACAAGATACCTCAGGCCAGCGGTTCCTATCTGTTAAAAACTAACAGCTTTTACGATGTACACCGCACTGCGGCAGTGGTGGGAGACCACGTGGAATCCATATATAACTATACTTCTGACGGTATCAGACCAGCTATGTGGATTTATCTTGATGGACTATATGGAGATGATGCTTCATCTACCAACTCAGCATCCTGGTCACCAGATGCCGAGGATATAGCAAAGGTTACCAAGAGACGTACTTATTATAATAACGCTGTATCTGACCTTTCTGTGGAGACGGATAAGATAGTACTTCCAACAGATTCGGTGTGTGAGCTCAGATTCGGACAGGTAGTGCCTATAACTCTTGAGCTGGACTACCTCAACTGGTCTGATAAAAAATATACAGCTACCTACAAGTCTACAGATACCAGTATTTTTACCATAGATAAATACGGTAATGTGGTGGCAAACAATGATTCCAAAGTGGGTTCTGCTACTCTTGAAGTAGATATGATGAAAGAAAATGGCATAACTTATACCATGGAGTGCAAGATTAATGTAGGCCATGATTTAATAAGCAGTGATACAGAGTAACAACGCCAAGAAAAGGATTTTATGGCGTGCCATGTAACAAGGAGGTTGGTATTATGGGTATTGAGGCAGTAAACGCACAGGCAAGCTACGTAGCATATGAGTCCAAGGCTAAGGCTACAGCGCCAAAGGAAACAGAAGCAGTAAAGGAAGAGACTGCAGCAGTTTACGAAAAATCAGAAGGTAGCACAAAAAAGGCTACGTATTCTATCAACAAGATGTCTGAGGAAGACAGAGCTGCGCTTGTACAGCGGTTAAAGGATGAGCAGGCAGCCAGAGAAAAGAGCTTGTTTGATATGGTCCAGCAGATGATGACTGGTCAGGGCAAGGCATATTCAATGGCAACAGGCGATGATGCCATCTGGAAATTTTTAGCAAGCGGAGACTATACAGTATCTGAAGCTGCTAAAAAGCAGGCTCAGGAGGATATCTCAGAGAATGGATACTGGGGTGTCAACCAAACAGCACAGAGGTTGTTTGATTTTGCCAGCGCATTAGCAGGCGATGATGTTGATAAAATGAAAAACATGCAGGATGCCATGATGAATGGATACAAAGAGGCTACAAAGGCATGGGGTAAAGAACTTCCTGAGATTTCAAAGAAGACCATCGACAAGGCAAATCAGCTCTTTGATGATTATTACAGGTCAAAAGAAACAGAGGCTTAATACCATTATTCATTATTGATAATTTTTATTAACATAGTCGTTAATGAGAAATTCTCTACAATAAGCTCGTTGACTTTGAATTTTTTACTTCCTATAATTACCTTCGGATTGATACAGAATGTGTCATGATTCGGGTAATTATAGGAGGTTTTTTTATGGAAAAAAAGCTTATATATATGGACAATGCAGCTACTACCAAGGTAAAGCCTGAGGTTGTAGAGGCTATGATGCCTTATTTCACAGAGTTATTTTATAATCCATCCAGCACATACGGTGTGGCTGGGGAGATAGCACAAGAGGTCGATAAGGCCAGAGAGACTATTGCAGATTTTCTCAACTGTGAAGCCAGAGAAGTATTCTTTACAGGTGGAGGCAGCGAGTCTGATAATTGGGCTATCAAGGGAATAGCAGATGCCAGAAAAGACAAGGGTAACCACATTATTACATCCAAGATAGAGCATCATGCAGTAACCCATGCATGTCAGTTTTTGGAAAAGAACGGCTATGAAGTAACATATCTTGATGTTGATGAATATGGTATGGTTGATCCTAAGGCTGTTGAGTCTGCTATCAAGTCTAACACCATTCTTATCACCATTATGTTTGCAAACAACGAGATAGGAACCATCGAGCCTGTTAAGGAGATAGGACGTATAGCTCATGAGCATGGAGTATTATTCCACACAGATGCAGTTCAGGCCTTCGGTCATGTGGCTATCGATGTCAAGGAGATGAATATCGATATGCTCTCTGCATCAGCTCACAAGATTAACGGACCTAAGGGTGTTGGTTTGATGTATATAAACAAGAGCATCAGGATTTCAAATCTCATCCACGGTGGTGGACAGGAGAGAGGCAAGAGAGCGGGTACTACCAATGCTGCAGGTATTATCGGATTTGGTAAGGCTGTAGAGATAGCAGCATCTACTCTTGAAGAGCGCAGGGAACATGAGATGAGACTTCGCAATCACATGGTTAGCCGTGTAATGGAGGAGATTCCATATACAAAATACAATGGACACAAGACAGAGAGGTTGTCGAATAACGCCAGCTTCTGTTTTAGATTTATCGAAGGCGAGTCATTGCTTCTCATGCTAGACATGGCAGGCATCTGCGGCAGCTCAGGCTCTGCATGTAACTCAGGTTCCTTAGATCCATCACATGTACTTTTGGCAATAGGCTGTCCACATGAGATAGCGCACGGTTCTCTTCGACTTACTATATCAGAAGAGACAACACTTGAAGATGTAGATTACACAGTAGACAAGCTCAAGGGCATAGTAGAGAGACTCAGAAGCATGTCGCCACTGTATGAGGATTTCATTAAAAAAGGAGGGAATGACTAATGAGTCAGGCTACAGAATATTCAAAAAAGGTTATGGACCACTTTTCTAATCCAAGAAATGTGGGTGAAATAGAGGATGCCAGCGGTGTTGGAACAGTTGGTAATGCAAAGTGTGGAGATATCATGCGTATGTACCTTGATATCGATGAGAATCAGGTTATCAGAGAGGCTAAGTTCAAGACTTTTGGCTGTGGTGCAGCAGTTGCAACCAGCTCAATGGCAACAGAGCTTGTAAAAGGCAAGACTGTTCGTGAGGCCCTTGAGGTAACTAACAAGGCAGTAATGGAAGCCCTTGACGGACTGCCACCTGTAAAGGTACACTGTTCATTGTTAGCCGAGGAAGCTATCCATGCAGCACTTTGGGATTATGCGACAAAGAACGGTATTTCTATTGAAGGACTCAAGCCTCCAGTAGATGATATAGATGAAACTGAAGAGTTTTACGAGATGCAAGGAGAATAAATGCGTAAGGCATTAATAGCAATGAGCGGCGGCGTTGACAGTAGCGTTGCCGCTTTTTTAATGAAAGAAGAAGGATTTCACTGTTCTGGAGCAAACATGAGACTCTATGACAGTGATAAATGTGGATCTGCTAAGGACAGAGAGGATGCTGCGTCTGTATGCAACAGGCTTGGAATGGATTTTACTGTCTTTGACTTTCAGCAGGAATTCAAGGAATGTGTAATCGCTCGATTTATACAGTGCTATGAATCAGGCATCACCCCTAATCCATGTATAGACTGCAACAGACATCTGAAGTTTTCCAGATTCTATGATGAGGCCATGAAGACTGGATGCGATGTGGTAGTAACAGGTCACTATGTGAGAGCAGCCTATGACAAGACCAGAGGCAGATATGTGCTTCGCAAGGCATATGATGAGACCAAGGACCAGTCCTATGTGCTCTATTCATTGACACAGGAACAGCTGGCGCATGTGAGATTTCCACTGGGAGAGATGTCTAAGGCTAAGGCCAGAGAGATAGCCCTGGCCAATGGATTTGTTAATGCGAATAAACACGACAGTCAGGATATATGCTTTGTCCCTGATAAGGACTATGCCGCTTTTATCAGAGAACAGACACAAAAAGACTATGCACCAGGGGATTTTGTGGATGAGACAGGGAAAGTTGTTGGCCAGCACAAGGGAATCATTCATTACACTATAGGACAGCGCAAGGGACTTGGTGTATCTGCGGATATGCCATATTATGTGGCAAAAATAGATGTAGAAAAGAACCAGGTAGTGCTAACAAAGGATAACAATAAGTCTTCAAAATCACTGCTTGCTGATAATTTTAATTTTATCGCTGTTGAGGATATTAATGAGCCTGTCAGAATCAAGGCTAAGATTCGCTACAGAGCAAAGGAAGAATGGGCCAGCGCCTACAGAGTAGATGCAAGCACCATTCGAGTAGATTTTGATGAACCACAGCGAGCCATTACCTGTGGTCAGGCCGTGGTGCTCTATGATAATGATGTTGTAGTAGGTGGCGGAACTATTACAGCTGTATTATAGGATTTATCTGTGGGTAATAAGTCCGATGATGGATTTTACTATCTCTCTTAACAGACCATAGATGGCAAACATCACAAGGAATCCGACTACACCAAACATGATGTCGGCAAATTCCATTACACCTGTTCCTGTTGCTTTTTGACCTATTTCAATGGCAAAGGTAATAACAAGAATCACTGTAAAGGTGTATATCCAGGTGATGACCATAACATGGCCGGTTTTGGCAAGGATTGTAAAAATGGGCTGTATTACAAATATCATTGCCATGCCTAACAGTCCAATGACCACAAAGTGCAGCTGTTTATCTGTGAGGTTAAGAGCATACTGGTCGTTTAAATTCATGAAATAACTATGAAACTTGGCTATTACGCCAACAATACCGTATAATAACTCCTTCATTTTGCTAAATCTCCTAAAATAAAAATGTTGGTAGTGTTATACAATACTCTTAATTAAAGAAAAAATCAAATTACAGGGAGAATGATTATGAGATACGATGCGTTTATCAGCTACAGACATGCTCAGCTGGATACTGAGATGGCCAAGATGCTGCATAAGGGATTAGAGACATTTAAGATTCCACGTGCAGTTCAAAAGACTTCTGGAAAAAAGAAAATTAACAGAGTATTCAGAGACCAGGAAGAGTTGCCAATCGGAAGTGATCTTACAGACAATATTGGTACAGCCATCAGAGAGTCAGAATATCTTATAGTAGTATGTTCACCAAGGACTCCAGGTTCAGAGTGGGTACACAAGGAGATTCAGACATTTATTGCAATACACGGCAGAGACCATGTCCTGGCGTTTCTTGTAGAGGGAGAGCCATCTGAATCCTTTCCTGAGGAGCTTCTTATAGATGAAAATGGCAATCCTGTAGAGCCACTGGCTGCAGATGTCAGAGGCGAGAATATGAGAGAGCGCAAGAAACTTTTCAAGACTGAGCTTATGCGTCTTGCAGCTCCACTTTTAGGATGCGCCTATGATGATTTGAAGCAGCGTCACAAGGAACGCCGCATGAAAAAAATAGCAACAATCGGTATTTCTACAGCTTCTCTTGTAGCAGTAGCAGGTATAGCTTTTGGTGTATATAATGCCCGCCAGAATGCAATTATTACAGAGAACTATCAGGCAAAGCTGGAGAATCAGTCCAAGTACTATGCGTCTACAGCTCTTGATTTATATGACAATGGAGATAGAGAAACAGCAGCTCTTATTGCAGCACGGGCCCTTCCTGACGAGGAAAATGGAAGACCTTATGTGCCACAGGCAGAGTATGCGTTAAACAAGTCCCTTCATGTGTATGACTGTGGTGTTGATTTGTCTACAGACAGGATGTTTGAACATGACCAGAATGTAAATCAGATTTCTGAGTCACAGGATGGCGTATATATGGTAAGTGTTGATGCAGGCCAGTCAGTATATATCTGGGAGATAGAAAGCGCAACACTGCTCGGTAAGGTACAGGGCGAATATGATGAGTCTGGATATCCTGTTTATGTAGAAGCCGTATATATGTTGGATGACTGTGCAGTTGTTGTAAGAAGTGATGATACCAACTGCTATAATCTGGACGGAAGCGTAAAATGGACGGTTTCAGGATGTGGAGCAAACAGCTGTTGGGACAAGGCAGGTAAGCTGGCACTATCACATGATAAGACACTTGTTATAGTGGATTGTGCAACAGGTAAGACTATTGATAAATGGGAGCTTGAAGGAGAATATAATGCTACTTATGGCATGATTTTCTCAGAAGATGGCAGATATCTGAGCGTACCATATTACACCAACAGAATGTTGGAAAAAGAAGTAGGTAAGCCAGGCCAGGTAGCTATTATTGATACAAAAAACAAGGAGGTTGTCAACTGCACAACCCTTTTGAACACACATGCAGCTTCTTGTTTTGTAGAAGGAAAAGGCCTTGCCTATGTTTCTAAGGATAGCGTCTCATTACTTTCAGACTCTACTGGACCAGGAAAAGCCGTAGTAGAATTCTTTGACTTACAAGGAAATCTAAAGTGGCAGGATATAGTAGAGTACAACACAAGGTCGGATTATAATTCGTACACCTATCTTAAATACAGATCAATCGATGAAGTTGATGAGATTGTCCTGGCCATGGATGGTGTTATATATGAATATGATGCTTTAAGTGGAAATGTTATTTCGTCAGCAAATGCTGGAGGTACTATATCAGAGTTTAAGGCAGCTTCCGATTCAGAATATGTATTTTATGTTACCACCACTGGAGACCTAAAGGGTGCTAATATGGCTACTGGGGCTGTAGTAGATAAACCTGTCTATCAGGCAAACTGTGCTATTAATAATTTTGATATGTACAAGGGTGTTATAGTTTATTCACCAAGCAATACACCATATGTACTGAGTGCAAGATATATTCAGGGTAGCACTGTTGAAAAGATTAGTGATGTATCGGGCAGCATATTTGATATAGATGTTTCTAATGATGGAGAACTATATTTCATACAGCATGGACAGATAGGTGAGGAGCGAACCTATGCCCTCTTTGACAATGATAATAACCAGTTAGACTCGTTCACCACAAATGAAGGAACATCTGCATGGTGTGGTTTTGTCAGTGATACAAAATATGCGGCATTCAATAATTATGGTAAGAACTATTTATATGATGTTGCAGAAAAAAAGGTCACTGAAATTGATAAAGAGTATACTGATTTGGTAGGATTTAGCATAAATCACCGGTACGTAGCCCTAAAAAACGATGATGAATCCATCAAGGTAATTAATCTGGAGGATGGGACATCCAAGACTACAATCGTTGGTAATGCATTCAAAATAGAGGGAACTCTTTCGTCAGACGGAAAAACGCTGTATGTAAAAACTGATACAGGAATTGATAAGTATGATGTAACCAGTGGAATCAAAGAATCGTATGACTTTGATTTTCAGATGTATGCCATATATAAAAGAACGCCATTTAGCCTTAACCACGATAATTCCAAGATGGTAATAGGTTGCACTGATGGATATGTAAGAGTAGTTAATACGGATACCTTTGATGTTACTGATGAGATACAGTTGTCTCTTGGCTCGGATGGATTCGCAATGTTTTCTGAGGATGATACTAAGCTCATAATGCAGGGAGATGACTATTATGTGAGAGTGTATGATGCCAACGAACATACACTGCTTAGTGTATCAGATGAGCAGTTTAATATAATAGAAGATGCATATTATGAAGAGGGCTCTAACAAGGTTATATTAAACTCAGGAGATAATCTTTTGATTCTTACCAGGGATACATATAACATAATGTCATATGTAGAAATTGGATATGCTTACAATGCCAAGACAGGTAAGATATATCTTGGAAACAGAGGTGAACTGTACACCTGTGATTATATGGACTACAATCAGCTGTTAGCTGAGAAGGATGTTCAGTTCGCAGGAAAAGAACTCAGTGATACAAAAATATTACAGTATCATATACAGTAAACGAGGCACAAAATGATAACAGACGGATTGATTTTTGATATGGATGGCACAATCTGGGACAATACTGAGCTTTTTGCTCAGTCCTGGAACAGGGCCGCAAACGATTGTGGCTATCCTGATATATATACAGCAGATACATTAAAGGGACTCTTTGGCCGTACTATGAAGGAGATTGCGGACGCATCTATTCCTGATGAGGATCCTGAAAAAAGGTATGCCTGTCTTGAATTGTGTGAAGAGTACGAGATGGCAGATTTTGAGAAAAGTGATGTGGATACAACATATCAAGGACTTAAGGAAACACTTATTGCCTTGTCTGAAAAGACCAAGCTTTTTATAGTCAGCAACTGCCAGAGTGGATATATAGAGCTGTTCTTGAACAAGAGTGGTCTGGGGTATCTTTTTACAGATTATATCTGCTACGGAGACAATGGTCTGGGAAAAGCCGATAATATCCGACACATTGTTGAAAAGCATAACCTCAAGACTCCTGCATACATCGGAGATATCCAGGGTGACAAGAATGCCTGTGACGAGGCTAATGTAGGTTTTATCTGGGCATCCTACGGCTATGGGGATACGATGGATGAATGCGTAGCAGAGGTTAAAGATATCAGGGAACTGGTTAACATAGTAGAATAGAGGATAATATGACAGAGAAGCTATATGATTTAAAGCCATATGACAAGGAGTTTGACGCAAAGGTAATCAGCTGTTCTTCTGTTATGGTTAACGACGAGAGTCTGTCCGACGTAGTGTTGGATAGGACTCTCTTTTTTCCAGAACAGGGAGGACAGACTCCGGATAAGGGATATCTGGGAACTACTGTGGTAGTAGATGTTCAGGTGGATAAGGATGAGGTGGTACATCACTACTGCAGAGGCAACATTAATACAGAGACAGTCCATGGAATAATAGACTGGGAACACAGATATAACAATATGCAGCAGCACTCAGGGGAGCACGTGTTTACAGGACTTGCCCACAATATTTATGGCGCTGAAAATGTTGGGTTCCATCTCAGTGATAATGTTGTGACCCTTGACTTGGATGTGGATTTGACTGAAGAGCAGGTTGCAGACCTTGAGAACAGGGCCAACGAAGTGGTGTATTCCAACGTAGCCATATATTGCTATTATCCTTCTGATGAAGAGCTTGATAATATAGAATACCGCAGTAAAAAAGAGATAGCAGGGGCTGTGAGAATCGTGGAGATAGAAGGTATTGACATGTGTGCCTGCTGTGCACCTCATGTGGCAAGAACCGGAGAGATTGGAATCATCAAGGTAATGTCTGCCATAAAATATAAAGGCGGAGTCAGAGTATCCTTTTTATGTGGCAGAAGAGCTCTTATGGATTACAGACAAAAAATGGCTGTTATTGAAAAATGCTACCAGCCTTTGAGCTGTATGTTAGAGGAGCTTCCGGATAAGGTGACGGGTCTATTAAATGCCAACAAGCAACTCAAATACGATCTTATGAATCTAAAGGCACAGCTTTTGGATACTCAGATAGCTTTAGTTAAGCCCGAAGAAAAGGATGTCATTATTTTTTCATCAAATCTGGATGTGAAGGTGATGAGAGATGCAGTTAATGGTCTAGTAGAAGGACATCCTGGAATATGTGCAGTATTTTCTGGGGATGATGAAATGGGCTACAGCTTTATATTGGGAAGCCAAACTGTAGACTGCAAAGAAATAGCAGATATGCTAAGAAACAACCACGGTGGCAAGTGCGGAGGCTCTGGAACTATGATACAGGGCTCAGTGATTATAGAAAAAGATGTTCTACTGACAAGTTTACTGTCTTGTCAGTAGACTATACATATGTTATACTCGCTGCAAAGTAACAGACAGACCCTAGGGTCGCAAGGAGGATGAAATGAGTATAGTTGAGGAGATTAAGGAGCTGAAAAAACAGCGCAATGCCGTGATTTTGGCTCATTACTATGTGGCAGACGAGGTTCAGGCCATAGCAGACTATATCGGAGATTCATATTATTTAGCCAAGGTAGCTAAGGGCTTGCAGGAAGATACCATTGTTTTTGCAGGAGTTAATTTTATGGGGGAGAGTGCCAAGATTCTCAACCCTGGCAAGACGGTTCTTATGCCGGATATTACAGCAGACTGTCCTATGGCACATATGGCTACAGCGGAGCGTATTGCCCAGGTTAGAGCACAGTACGAGGATGTGGCAGTAGTGTGCTATGTTAACTCGGTGGCCTCGCTGAAGGAGCACTCTGATGTAATCGTTACTTCTGCCAATGCCATGAAGATAGTAAAGGCTCTTCCTAACAAGAATATATTCTTTATTCCTGATGAAAATCTGGGCAGATATATTGCTTCAGAGGTGCCAGAGAAGAACTTTATTTTTAACGATGGTTATTGCCCTATTCACAAGGCAATATCAGCCAAGCAGGTACTGGATGCCAAGGCAAAACACAAGGGCGCGCTGGTATTGGTTCATCCGGAGAGTATTCCTGAGGTGGTAGAGTTGGCAGATTATGTTGGAAGCACATCAGGTATTATAGACTTTGCTACAGCTTCGGATGCTACAGAGTTTATTATAGTCACTGAAAGGGGTGTTCTGTACGAGCTTAGATGTAAGAATCCTGACAAGAAGTTCTACAGTGTCAGTGACTCACAAATCTGTGCTGACATGAAAAAGGTTACGCTGGAAAAAATAAGAGATTGCATGAAGGATAACACAGGCGTTATAGAGGTAGAGGATGAGCTTAGAAAAAAGGCTCTTATTCCACTGGAGCGTATGTTAGAGCTTGCTAAGTAACCAGGGGTACAGTTATGGGAAAAAAGTATGATGTGGTAATCGTAGGAACTGGAGCGGCGGGCCTGTTCTGCGCTCTTAGTCTTCCTAGAGATAAAAAAATATTATGTATCAGCAAGGATGCCTTGGATGGCAGTGATTCTTTTTTGGCACAGGGTGGAATCTGTGTTATGAGAGACGATGACGACTATGATTCATTTTTGGAAGACACCATGAAGGCAGGTCACTACGAGAATCGCAGGGAGTCTGTTGATATAATGATACGCTCTTCGCGAGAGATTATTGAGGACCTTATAGGTTACGGTGTAGAGTTTGACAAAGAAAATGGACAGCTGGCCTTCACAAAGGAAGGTGCGCATTCCAAGAATCGTATTCTATTCCATGCCGACGTAACAGGTCGTGAGATAACAAGCAAGCTTCTTGCAAGAGTACAGGAACTAAAAAATGTTACTCTTATGGCTCACACCACCATGGTGGACTGGGTGTGCAGGGATAATGTGTGTTATGGAATCGTTATGGCAGACATGGATGGCAAGACCACTACAGTGGAGGCAGATGTTACTGTATTAGCCTGCGGAGGCTTGGGTGGAGTCTACGAGCATTCTACCAATTTCAGACATATATCAGGAGATGCTCTGGCACTGGCATTGTATCATGATGTGGAGCTTGAGAACGTAGACTACGTACAGATACATCCTACCACTCTCTTTACCAGACAATCAGGAAGAAGCTTTTTGATTTCGGAGTCAGTAAGAGGCGAAGGTGCAATATTGCTTGATAAAAATGGCAACAGATTTGTAGATGAGCTTTTGCCAAGAGATGTGGTAGCCAAAGCTATTCAGGCACAGATGAAAAAGGATAAGACAGAACATGTCTGGTTGGATTTTTCACCTATTCCAAAGGATGAGATACTCAATCATTTTCCAAATATATATCAACACTGTCTGGAGGCAGGATATGATCCTCTGGTGGAACCTGTGCCAGTAGTACCCGCTCAGCATTATTTCATGGGGGGAGTTCATGTAGATAAGGACAGCAGAACCACCATGGAGCAGCTGTACGCAATAGGCGAGACCAGCTGCAACGGAGTTCATGGGCGCAATCGTCTGGCCAGCAATTCTTTGCTGGAGAGTCTGGTTTTTGCAAAGCGAGCTGCAAGAGACATAGCTTTGATTCAGGAGTTTAAAAAGGCTGATGATTTTGACACTATGGTAGATTTGAACAGCTATGAGGACCTTTATACCCTCATGGACAACTATCACGCCATGGTTGTAGCAGAGATAAAGAAACAAAAAAAATTGAGAGAAGAGAAGGAGAAGGAACATGAATAACATTACAATGCAGCTAAATGCTGATGAACTTATCTTGATGGCTTTAAGAGAGGACATCTCAAGCGAAGATGTTACCACCAATGCAGTAATGCAGGATGCTGTAGCTGGCGAGGTTTCCCTTATTTGCAAGCAGGATGGAATCATCTGCGGTATGGAAGTATTTTCCCGTGTATTTACTCTTCTTGATGAAAATACAGTTATTGACGCTTGTGTTAAGGATGGGGATGAGGTTAAAAAAGGTCAGCTCATGGCCACAGTAAAGGGCGATATCAGAGTGCTTCTGTCCGGTGAGCGTGTGGCGTTAAACTATCTTCAGCGTATGTCTGGAATAGCCACATATACACATCAGGTTGCTTCACTTTTGGAAGGTAGCAAAACAACACTTCTTGACACGAGAAAGACAACACCTAACATGAGAATCTTTGAAAAATATGCAGTAAAGTGTGGCGGAGGTTCTAACCACAGATACAACCTGTCAGATGGAATTCTTCTCAAGGATAATCACATCGGTGCAGCAGGTTCTATAACAAAGGCAGTTAAAGCAGCAAAGGCATATGCTCCTTTTGTCAGAAAGATAGAAGTGGAGACAGAGACCCTGGATCAGGTAAGAGAAGCAGTTGAGGCAGGTGCAGACATCATCATGTTGGATAATATGGATGTTGCAACCATGAAGGAAGCTGTAGCAATTATAGCAGGCAGAGCTCAGACAGAGTGCTCAGGAAATGTTACAAAGGAGAATATCGCCAACATCATTGACAGCGGAGTGGATTTTGTTTCAAGTGGAGCCCTCACACATTCAGCTCCTATTATGGATATTTCGCTTAAGAATCTTCATGCAGTATAAGAGGTGAATATGGACCCACAGGCAAGAAGAAAAAAGATAATAGAAGAGGTGCAACGTTCTAACTCTCCTGTGTCTGGCGCTGCCCTTGCAAGACTGTTATCTGTCAGCAGACAGGTGATAGTTCAGGATATGGCAGTAATCAGAGCTGAGGGAGTAGATATAGAAGCTACCAACAGAGGCTATGTGATACACTCTGAACCGGTTGTTACCAGAATCATCAAGTGCTCTCATACTGAAGAACAGATTGAGGATGAGCTGTTTACAATAGTAGACGCTGGAGCAAACGTGGACAACATCATTGTTAACCACAGATTTTATAACCGTATTGAAGCTCCTCTTAATATCAAATCAAGAAGAGATGCAAAGGAATATATCGAAGCTATTGTAAGCGGTAAATCCAAGTCTCTGTCATCGGCTACATCAGGATATCACTATCACACTATCAGTGCCGAGAACGAGGATATTCTGGATGAAATAGAACAGGAGCTTAGGGCAAAGGGAGTCTGGCTTCCTTTGGACGACTGGATATTTGGAGGTGACAATGGGTGCAATTAACAATGACTGGCTGGAACCATTGAAGCCGGAATTTGGCAAGGAATATTACAAGTCGTTGTATGAGCAGGTAATGGCTGAATACAACAAGACAGTGGTATATCCTCCTGCAGATGACGTGTTTAATGCGTTTGATTTTACACCTTTATCGCAGGTCAAGGTGGTTATTATAGGCCAGGATCCGTATCATGAACCAGGTCAGGCTCATGGCTTATGTTTTTCAGTTAGACCAGGCATAGATACACCGCCTTCTCTGGTAAATATCTACAAGGAACTGCAGGATGACTTAGGCTGCTACATCCCTGATAATGGATATTTGGAAAAATGGGCAAGACAGGGAGTGCTGCTTCTTAACAACGTGCTGACCGTAAGAGCACACCAGGCAAACAGTCATAAGACTTTGGGTTGGGAGAAGTTTACAGATGCAGTAATAGACGTAGTCAATAAACAGGACAGACCGATAGTATTTTTGTTGTGGGGCAAGCCGGCTCAGACCAAGTGTGCCAAGCTAAATAACCCCAAACACCTGATACTTACTGCTCCACATCCAAGCCCTCTGTCGGCTTACAGAGGATTTTTTGGATGTAAACATTTTTCCAGGGCCAATGAGTTTTTAAAAGCTAATGGATTGGAGCCAATAGATTGGCAGATAGAAAATTTGTAATTATTCAATTTTCATAAATTTCACAATAATTTCGTGGTTTACAACTTGAGGTAAGAATAATAATCAAGTATAGTAAATGTGATGTATAATGTAATTCTAAAGGGAGAATTAGGAGGAAAAAATGGCAAATATATTAACAAGATTTGCAGACATCATGTCAGCAAATGTAAATGCTATGTTAGATAAGCTTGAAGACCCAGCAAAGATGTGTGATCAGTACATCAGAGACATGACAGAAGATTTAGCTGAGGTTAAAAAAGAAACAGCTAACGTAATGGCAGAGGAAAAGCGTACAAAGAGACTGTACGAGGATAACCTTGCCGAAATCGAGAAGTATACAGAGCTTGCAAAGAAGGCTCTTACAGCTGGAAATGATGAGGATGCAAAGGTATTCATCGCTAAGAAACAGGAGCTTGAGACTCTTTCAGAAGGTCTTAAGGTTGCTTACGATGCGGCTGCAGCAAACTCTGAGAAGATGAAGCAGCTTCATGACAAGCTTACTAAGGATATTCAGGAACTCAAGGCAAGACGTGAGACAGTTAAGGCTAAGGTTGCTGTAGCAAAGACACAGGAAACAGTTAATAAGTACGCTGCCGCTGCAGACAAGCACACAGGTGCCATGAATGCATTTTCTCGTATGGAGGAAAAGGCAGACCATATGTTAGATGCAGCCAATGCAGCAGCTGAGCTTGATGCCCATGAAGCAGTTGATGATGCAGCAGCACTTGAGGCTAAGTATTCAAAGGGTAGCACTCAGGCAGTTGATGATGAGCTTGCAGCTATGAAGGCAGCACTAGGAGTATAATAGACTCCTGGCTATACCCACTGTGGGGATAGGCGTCCATTATGAACAAGTTAAAGTCTTTATTTAACACATTTTTTAGCTCAGAGCTTCCTACGGATCTCGTATTGTTTAATATCATTACAATAATGGGATTTGTCGGGGGCTTGTTGGCGTTGCCATTCAACTATAGGTATTTCCCCTTGGTTGAGACTATGTCAATAGCAGTAGCACTTGTGGTAGATGCATCCTGCATATTTGCTGCCAATTTTAAAAATTCGCTAAGAAGCGCTACTATAGTAATATGCTTTGTGGTAAGCATTATTCTGTTCCCGGTTATGTATTTTACTGGGGGCGGAATTGCCAGTGGAATGACCAGCTGGTTTGCTTTTGGCATGTTGTTTATCTTTATGCTGCTGGATGGCATGGATTTCTTTTTCATGCTTCTTACAGACATAGCGGTAATATTGGGATGTTATATCATCGGATATTATCATCCGGAATATGTAGTCAAGATGGACAACGTGCAGTTCATATATGTGGACATTGTTCAGTCGCTTCTGATTACAACACTTGCTACTGGACTCATTATAAAGTTTCAGACAGCGCTGTATTCCAGATTGTATTCCAAGGCTGAGATTAACAACGATGAGCTCTTAGAAAAGACCTTGGCGGCAAAAAGAGCAGAAAGACAGGCTCAGTCAGCTACTGAGGCTAAAAGTAATTTTTTGGCAAATATGTCTCACGAGATTAGAACTCCTATCAATACCATTATGGGTATGGATGAGATGATTCTAAGAGAGACTTCAGAGAAGAGAGTCGAGGAGTATGCTATCGATATTAAGGCAGCCTCTCAAACACTTCTTACCCTGATTAATGATATACTTGATATATCCAAGATTGAATCAGGTAAGATGGAGATTGTTGAGGGTGAATACAGTTTTATGAGTCTGATGCATGACGTACTCAACAATGCTACAGTCAGGGCAAAAGAAAAAGATCTCAAGTTTGATATGAACGTTGCAAGCACAATACCTTGTGAGTTGATAGGTGATGATGTGCGTATCAAGCAGGTTTTGACCAATGTTATTACCAATGCTATCAAATATACTCATGAGGGTGGCATTGTAGTGACTGTAGATAGTATAATCAATTTAGATAACACGGTAGATTTGTCCTTTTGCGTAGCAGATACCGGTATAGGTATCAAGGAAGAGGATCTAAATAGATTATTCCAGTCCTTTGAGAGACTTGAGGTGTCACGTAATCGTAACATCGAAGGTGCCGGACTTGGAATGGCAATTACCCAGAACCTGTTACATTTGATGGGTTCCAACCTCAAGGTAGAGAGTACCTATGGAGAGGGTTCTACCTTCTCATTTGTTTTAACTCAGGGCATTGCGGACAGCGAGCCAATAGGTGATTTTGGTAACAGACTAACCAGAATGTCTACCAATTACGAGTATACTACCAGCTTCGAAGCACCAAACGCACATTTTCTTGTGGTGGATGATAATGCTATGAACCGCAAGGTATTTGTAGCATTGCTCAAAGAATCCAAGGTAAAGGTTACAGAGGCCTCTGATGGACAGGAAGCTTTGAGGTTAATTCAGAACAAACATTATGATATGATATTCTTAGATCATATGATGCCTGGCATGGATGGTATAGAGACTTTTAAGGCTATGTATACCCTGTCAGACAACAAATGCATCGGCTCGCCAGTTATTGCATTGACGGCTAACGCGGTAGCTGGTGCAAAGGAACGCTACATGGCTCTTGGTTTTCATGGATTTTTATCAAAGCCAATAGTTCCGTCTCAGTTGGAAAAAACAATCAGAGATTTCCTGCCAGATGCGCTTATGGAGTTTCATGAGACCAGCGCCAGTGATGAGCTGAGAGCTAACAGAGTGCACAAGGTGGAGCTTCCAGATATAGAAGGCATTGACTGGGAATATGCATTGCTTCATTTTCCAGATACTGGAATGGTATTTCAGACTGCAGTTGATTTCTATAATCAGATTGACTATGAGAGCGAAGCTATTCTTGATCTGTATGCTCAGCTTCAGACGGAAGAGAAGCCAATCGAAGACTATAGAATCAAGGTACACGCTGTGAAGAGCATGGCTAATACAATTGGAGCTACTGGTTTGGGCGGTATAGCCCGTACCTGCGAGTTTGCAGCAAGAGATAATCTGATAGACAGGATACAGCTTCTTACTCCAGTATTGCTGGAAGAGATGGCTAATACAAAAAACAGATTGTCTGTGCTGGTGGATGACAAGATAGAGAAGCCGGAATTGGAAGATATGGATGAGCTGTTTGCCATGCTTGAGATGTTGAAGATGGCAATATATACCAATGATTCAGAAGCAGCAGATAACAATATGAAGTCTATCATTGGGTACAGTTACAAATGGGATATCCAGGAACAGATTGATAAACTTGATAAAAATATCATTAATATGGAGTATGATGACGCGCTTAGCGTAATAGAGAGTTTGCAGCAGTAAGAGGTTTGGCATGAGAAAAATCCTTATTATCGGCGATTTCAACGAAGACACATCTAAATACAACACTATACTGTCTCAGCATTTTACTACGCAGTTATGCACAGACAGTGGCAAGATAGTCAAGAGTATGCTGAAAATGTATGCCCCTGATTTGGTGTTGATGGGGATTGATAATTTTGAAGTAATCCATAACGAGATATTTATGGAGATTCAGAATTATGACAAATCATTGCCTGTAATAACCTATGGCAATGCTGTCAGAAAGCAACAATTTATTTCCTTTTACTATTCAGGGCAGTGCAAAAATGTTGACACGCCTTTTGAAAAGGAGGACGTCATTCGCTCAATATGTAAGGAGTTAGGTATGAGCGAAGAAGCTATTATTGGAGAATTAAAAGAGAATAACAAGCCACATGTACTTGTGGTAGATGATAATCCTGTTTTGCTTAGAAACATGCGTAATATGCTATCAGACAAGTACAGGGTATCCATGGCTACATCGGCGGCTCAGTGCATGAAGATACTGGGTTCTGATAAGCCGAGCATGATAATATTGGACTATGAGATGCCTGTTGTTGATGGCAAGCAGACACTTCAGATGATTAGAGCAGAGGAAGAATACAAAGAGATTCCGGTTATATTTTTAACAGGCATAGCAGACAAGGCGCATGTAGATGCAGTTCTTGACCTTAAGCCTGCTGGATATTTTGTTAAACCTCCGATGCAGACCAAAATCATTAACGCAATTGAGAGTATCCTAAATAAATAGATGAAATGGTGGGCGAAAAGTGATCAATATCTACAGGACAGATGATCGCATCGTTCGAGAGTTAGAACAATTTGAAGAAGGGTCCTGGATTAACCTGACTGCTCCAACTCTTGAGGAATGTGCAGATATAGCGGACAAATTTAATATGGATGTGGCTGACGTGAGAGCTGCACTTGATGATGAGGAGAGCTCACGTATCAGCTTGGAAGATGAGTACACTCTTATTCTGGTGGATATTCCATCGGCAGAGGTTCGTAACAATCGTCATACATATACTACAATCCCATTGGGTATTCTTTTATCAGAGGGAGTAGTTATTACAGTATGTTCTGAGGAGACCAGCGTTCTAAGAGGTTTCGTAGAACATCGTATCAGAGATTTTTCCACAAAAAAGCAGATGAAATTTGTATATCAGATACTGTACAACGCGTGTATGGTATACCAGAGTCTGCTTCGCAACATAGACAGAAAGAGAACTGAGATAGAAGATCGTATTCAGGAGGACACAGAGGATATTGATCTTATCGATTTGCATGAGTTGGAGTCTAACCTGGTTTATTTTGCAACATCTTTGCGTGCTAACGGTGTAGTGTTGGACAGACTTACCAGATATGGCAGGTTAAGACAGTTCCCAGAAGATCAGGAATTGCTGGAAGATGTGATTATTGAGAACAAGCAGGCTATCGAGATGACACAGATATATCGAGATATCATCAACGGTACCAGAGAACTCATGTCTTCGGTAATCAACAATCGACTCAATAACGTCATGAAATATCTGGCGGCTATTACAATCGTAATGAACATACCAGGTATAATATCTGGTTTGTATGGAATGAATGTTGTGTCAGAAGGAGTGCCCCTGTCCTCATCTGTATATGGGTTCGGGGCAATCTGTATACTGACATTAACTATATGTATAATAATCTGGATTTGGCTTCGAAGAAAGAAGATGTTATGATGTCCATCTTCCCGAAGCGCCACATGGAAGAACAAGACCACTCTCGGTAACAGGAAGTCCTATTTCGTCGGCCTCCACCTTGCCAGGGTGGTTTTTTAATAGAGCTGTACTTATCATATAGTTTAATACTGCAGGTTGAAGACCTGTTGTATAAGAGTTGACAAGGAAAAACAGTGCATCATCTGATAGAATCTGTTCACACAGCTCTATAAATGGGAAAATATCATCTTCAATCTTCCAAACTTCGTTCTTGGTTCCACGTCCATAGCTTGGAGGGTCCATAATTATACCGTCGTATTTGTTGCCACGACGAATCTCGCGTTCTACAAACTTGCGACAGTCGTCTGTAAGCCATCTGATAGGCGCATCACCCAGACCTGATGACATGGCATTTTCTTTGGCCCAGGTAACCATTCCCTTGGAGGCATCTACGTGAGTTACAGAAGCACCTGCAGCTGCAGCTGCCATGGTAGCGCCGCCTGTATAAGCAAAGAGATTTAATACTTTTATTTCCCTGTCTGGCTGTTCCTGTTTTTTCTTATATATAATAGAAGAAAACCAATCCCAGTTAAAAGCCTGCTCTGGGAACACGCCTGTATGCTTAAAGGCAAATGGCTTAAGGTTAAATGTAAGTGTCTTATTAATAGGAAGAGTGTAGTTGATTGACCACTGCTCAGGCAGGTCAAAGAATTCCCACTCTCCGCCGCCCTTCGAGCTGCGATGATAATGAGCGTTTAACTTCTTATAGTAAGAAGAAGCTCTTTTGGTATTCCATATTACTTGTGGGTCTGGGCGAAGTAGTATATACTTACCCCATCGTTCCAGCTTTTCGCCAGAAGAGCAATCGATAACTTCGTAGTCTTTCCAGTTGTTTGCTATTGAAATCATATATATCCTTTCTATATTGGCGTAAAGGTATTCTACCACCATATTTTGTATTCAAAGCGATTGTATCTAATAAAATACAATATTTATTTTAAATATTCTTGTAAATTCCCTTTATAGCGTGTATATTCATACTTGCTGTGACATGATAGCGATGAAGCGTGAGGTTGCGGTTGGCTAATTAACAAGCCTGACCGGTTTTCCGTGGAGCGAATGTCAAGTTAGGAAACTGACGACAAGTCACTGTAC
>JABUSV010000020.1 GCA_021442555.1 Pseudobutyrivibrio sp.
CAACTCGTTTATACTATCACGGAGCCGCTCGCTTGTCAACAACTTTTTTATTTATTTTTGAAGTATTTTTTTATCAAAAACTTCAAAAAATTTCGCACCACTTTTGTGCGGTGCGAAGCATATATTAGCAAAGATATTAGACTATGTCAACAACTTTTGCCAACAAATTTTATTTACTTTTTTATGCCAGAAAATGTGCAATGATATTATTCTCGTACATGACATTTAGAATATAACTAGAAGTAGAGTTTACAATAATATATTGTCCAAATGTTGTGGTCGGAAAACTACTGGCAATAAACATTATAAGCCATATTGCAAGCATTCCCTCTATGAAACCTGCTGCAATACCAAATATTTTATTTACTTCTTTTATTCCCGGGATATATCCGCATAGTTTTATAAGCTTCTCTCCGACTTTAATAAGAATTATTCCAGCAACTAAACCAAATACTGCCGACAACCCATCTATGGTGGTTGTAGTTAACGCGTCAGAAATACCTCGGATTACAAGCTCCTCATAATTCTCTATTCCCTCCTGAACCGTTTCAACCATAACTATTGGCAGATATTTTTTCAGTTCTTCCAAACCATCTCCGGGATTATCCTGCTCTTCTTTCTCGTATTTGCTGCTTAGCTTATCATATATTTTTTCATTAATGCTGGTACTGATTTCCGTATTATTATATATATATTCCTTTACAATAGGCGTTGAATAGTTTATCAGCCATATCATGAAAATCCAGCCTACCAGCCCATATATTATTAAGAGCATTCCTCTTCTTGATCCACGCACTATAAAAAAAACTAAGAGCGCTATAAATGCTATAAGTAAATAATTTATCATTTTAATTGAATTTCTTCCGTTTTTGTCTCTTCAATTACCTTGTATCTACGAACCATTTTATCAGGCACTACGGTATATACATTTCCTCCAAATGAATATGAGAACCTGTGCGTACCAAAACTGTTGTAAATATCTACTTTGTTCTCATCAATCATGAGAACTTCTTTATTGTTCATGATCTGTATATCGGTATAACTATCTGTGATTTCTGTTGAAAAACACTTTATACCATACAGATTATACATAGTCATTTCGTTGACTATCTCCCCATTTTCCAATACCTTATCACAAACAAATCCAAAATGAGTATCATTATGAAATACACTCTTCATTTGCTCGTCGACAAATATTTCCTTTATTATAGTCGCTTGTGAATTGTTGTTGTAAAGTATTATTTCATTCTCACCAATAGCGACAGCCTTATCTCCTTCTACAAAATCCACCTCGGGAATCAACATATTTAAATAACTGTAACTTGCGACTATATTATCTGTAGCTTCTTTACCTTTACTGCTAAAATCATAGAAGGTTACAGTTGTTTTAACGTCTCCATCATTAAGGTCAAGTAGAGCTACCAATAATTTTGTGCCATTAGAAGACAGCGACATTGATAATGGATATCCTCCATTTTGTGGATGCCACTCTCCAGATACTAACAGCTCTCCTTGGGTATCGTACATTTGAAAATAACTAACAGAATTTTGCTGCATTAGCACAGCTACTGTTCCTTGTGCAGCAATTTCAACATCTACAATTGGCATATTTGTGTTGATAGTTTTGACAATACCTGTTGTTGAAAATATGTCTAATTCACTTCCCTTTTTATCAAAGACTACAACATAATTTCCACACTTATCCATTTCAGGATTTGTCAAATCATAGGAATAATTCCAAATAAGCTCTCCACTGTAGGCGGTATACAACACACCATCTGTGCTGTATTTCAAAAGATTATTTTTGAAATCGCAATATCTTGTCTCCTTTGAGTCTTCTCTAATATATTCCTTCCTGACATCCATATCGGTATACTTCATAACTGTATGAACGCCAAATAGAATCGCGACTATTATTACTGTTAGAAATAATAGTATTCGCCATATTTTTCTTGGAGGCTGATAATTATCATCATAGTACTCCTCTGGCTCTGCCTCGTAGTACTCTTCTTCCCTTTCCTTATCATCGTATTTTGTTGGTATGTTTATTATCTTTTTTTCTGCCATCTTAAAAAACTAAAGGGCTGCTTTTAAACAGCCCACAATCATTAATATGAAAATATTGCTACACCATAAGGCGCTAATGGAAAATCTACAGAGTATTCTCGTCCATCACATTCTGCTTTACGTGCACTATATATTGTCTTTGATGCTTTTCCAGGTCCGCCATACTTTACATCCTCGCTGTCTAGTATAAGTCTTAATTTGCCCTTAGATGGCACGCCAACCTTGTATTCATCATATCGCATAGGAGTAAAATTTATAACAAACACAAGTGTATGTTCTCCATTCTTTGCTTTTCTTACAAAACTGAATATTCCTCTGTATGCATCATTGGCATTAATCCACTCAAATCCTGCCCAGGATACGTCCTGCTCATACATTGCAGGATATTTTTTATATATATGTAGTAATTCCTTAAAAAATATCTGCACGTTTTTATGATTAGGATTATCAAGTAAATACCAGTCTAGTTCTCTTGCTTCACTCCACTCTTGAAGTTGAGCAAATTCTTGTCCCATAAACAACAATTTTTTACCAGGATGTCCCATCATAAAAGCATACCCTGCCATAAGGTTCTTGAATTTATCTGCATCAAGTCCTGGCATTTTGTTAATCATAGAGCATTTGAGATGAACAACCTCATCATGAGATAATACAAGAATATATTTTTCGGCCTCATTATAACTCATGGCAAAGGTCATCTTGTGATGATTATCTTTCCTGAAATATGGATCCAACTTCATATAATCCAAGAAATCATGCATCCATCCCATGTTCCATTTGTAGGAAAAATTAAGTCCATTATCCTCCACATCGCCTGTGACCTTTGGCCATGCGGTTGATTCCTCTGCAATCATAATAACACCCTTATTTCTTCCTCTAATAAGCGTGTTTAGATGTTTGAAAAACTCTATTACTTCTAGATTCTCGTTACCTCCATATTTATTTGCAATCCACCCACCATCCTGTTTACCATAATTCAAATACAGCATGGAGGCAACTGCATCTACACGAAGACCATCTATATGACATTGCTCTATCCATTGAAGAGCGCTACCTATTAGGAAGTTTTTAACTTCACTTTTCTCATAATTGAATATCTTGGTTCCCCAATCTGGATGTTCTCCTTTGCGAGGATCTGGATACTCATACAATGGTTGACCATCAAAATTTGCCAGTCCATGCGCATCCTTTGGAAAATGTGCAGGAACCCAGTCTAAGATTACACCTATACCCTTTTTATGAAGATAATTTACAAGGTACATAAAGTCTTCTGGTGTACCATATCTTGATGTGGGCGCATAATACCCAGTTACCTGATATCCCCATGACCCATCAAAAGGATACTCAGATATTCCCATTAGTTCTACATGAGTATATCCCATGGTAGTAACATAATCTCCCAGGCGTTTTGCCAATTCTTTATAAGAATAGAATCCATCATTTTCTTCTGTTGGATGTCTCATCCACGAGCCCGGATGGACTTCATATATAGCTACTGGCTGTTCCCAAAAATTATCTGTCTGACTTCTGGCCTTCATCCATTCTTCATCAGTCCACTTAAACTTGGAATTGTCATGTATACAAGAAGCTGTACCAGGTCTAAGCTCTGCATACTTGGCATATGGATCTGCCTTGTATAACTTTTCTCCCTCAGGCGTATTTATCAGAAATTTATATAACTGTCCTTCTTTTACATTAGGAATAAATACCTCATATACACCAAGATCATAAGGCAATACCTTTGACATAATATGTGCAGTTTCATCCCAGCTGTTAAACTCACCGATTACTGAAACAGAAGCAGCATGTGGTGCCCAAACATCAAAATAATATCCTGTAGCTTTTCCTTCCTTGCCCTTATGTGCTCCAAGCTTTTTGTAGATATCATAATGAGTGCCTTGTCCAAACAGGTACCCGTCAAGCTCTGAAAAATAACTCATACTAATCCCCCGATTATATATCCCCTATTCAAAGTCTTTTTCTTTTAATACTATTCTGCCTTCCCTGTCAACCTTAGGTCTGGAAAAGAGACCACCTTTTGATGCTCTTCTAAATGCTTCATCCATTATCTCTGTTACATCTCTTATGGTCGTAGCATAGTCAAATCTACCTACAAGATTGATTCTATTATAGAGAGCAAGAACGCCCATATCATCTATGGTATATCCCGCTTCCTCTCCATAAGTTTTTCCAAATTCCACAAGCTCATCTATTGAGAATACTGGAATAACAATCTTTTCTGTAAATCTTTTACCATAAGAAGCATCCTTTGCAAGGGCTTTTTCTATACCCTTACGATTATCTTCCATGATAATTATGGTGCCCTTTTTATCCTGCTCCATCAACAGTGATAACGTAACAGCTGTGTCTCGTGAAATATGACCAGCTTCTTCTATAATCAGACATCCTCCCTGAATTTTTTCAAATAGAGTTTGAATATCCTTTTCATTGAGCTTTTCACCAGATATCTTGCCTACTCCACCCTTAGGCTTGCCTGTCTTTCGTTGCAAGACCTTGATAATACTTGTAGCCATCTGGGTTTTACCACAACCACTTTCTCCGACAATAACAATATTGCCGCTAGTGTGATTCTCGTCTGTAATATGCGCCGCTGCACCTGTTACAACCTGTCGAATACTTGCCTGCATTCCGGCTAATGGTAGGAAATATGAGAATATCTTCATATCCTCACTATCTAAATCTATCGTAGATTTTTCTTCTACTATAGCTCTTTCAAGCACCTTCTCGTCTACTAGCTCCGCTATTTCTTCTGGTTCAAGAACTGATTGTTCAATAATTGGAAGTGGAGTGGCATCCTTTGTCTCCTCCTTTAGAGCTTCCTTTAATTCTAGTTCTAACGCAGCTTCAATTGCGTCACTCATATCGAAATTTTCTTCAGACTGAGTCTCCTTGATTTCGTTTTCTTCATACGATGCCATCTCTTCCTCAGAGAATAAGTCTTCAGGAAGTTCTATGACTGGGAGTTCAATATCTTTCTCCTTTGCCATCTCATCAAAAGGTATCTCTTCCTGTATAAGTTCTGTATCAGTTTCCTTTTTCTCTTCAAAATTGGTTAATCTTTCGATTTCCTTTTGCAACATCAGGTTGACGTCTGCCAACATATCTGATGCTTCAAGTAAAGTAGATGCATTACGTAGAGATTCAACCTGTCCTTCCATAGCTGGCGGATTCCATGATGCAGTATCTTCTTCTACTTTGACATTTTTAACAACTGCTGGCATTCCTTTGTCATCATACAAGACGTCTGCACTTGCCTTGTCGATAACTGGAATCTCCATGGTTCCAACTGCTTCTCCATTGATATCCACCCTAGGAATGGCAAACCCGGCCCCCTCATAGGAAAGGACATCTTTAATAGGTGTAGACAGATATTCTTCTTTTAGAAGTTCTACCGGTGAGATACCTGCATCAAGAAGTGGCATAGCTTCCTCGAGACGATTAAGCACATTTTGTGCCTCCCTCAGAGCCCTTGCCTTTGCCATCCTAAGCTCTTTTATTCTTGCATCTTCAAGCGCTTGCTCAGCTGCTCTTCTTGTTTTTTCCCATTCTGCCATGACGTCATCAATAGTCATCTGGCCCTTTATTTGTTCTTCTTCTGCAGGCGATGCATCCGGTAAAAGCAAACTAATCTGTCCATCATATTCCTCAGCAAGATATGCCTTAAACATATCATTTACTGACGCAGGTTCTTCTGCATCTTCTATGACTGGTTCCTCTTCTGGGACTTGAAGGTATGGAATCTCCTCTACAAGGGTTTTGATTGCTTCCATATTCTCAGAAACTTCGCCAGCTTCTGTGGCTTTCATAATTTCCTCAATACTTTTTTTTATCTCAGCCTGTAAGTTAACTGTGTTAAATCTTTCTGGTGACAGCTCTACAGATGGTATTGTAATAGTGTGAGGAATTATCTCGCCTGATAAAAGAGGTTCATTTGCTTCTATCTCGGTAATACCATTCTTTTCTTGCTGCAAATGTCTATATTTATCTTCCTGAGATTTTCCAAGTGGCTGATATAGCATTTTTAATTCTAGGGCTCTTTCAACTATTGGACCATCCCCAAACCACAGAATTATTTCATCACACATCTCTACGCATTTATCTGACATATTGGCTTGATGGTAAAGATATGCCAACTCATAGGCCCATTCTTCTATAAAATCCTGTTCCTTTAGTTGTTCTAAAATCTTGATTAAGACACTATCATCACACTTTTTTGCTACAGCAAGATGATATTTTAAAATATACTTTTGACTATCATGAGGAGCAATCTGCACAAACTCATTATAGTATTGCTGTGCAGCATCCATATCTTCAAGTTTTATGGATATTTTACACAATCTGTATAGAATCACTCTTCCTATTGGCGACCTCTCATGCGCAAGCAAAAGAAGATCTCGGGCTTCTTGAATTTTACCACAGGCCTCATATGTCTTACTTCCACTGAGGAGCTCATTAATGTTTAATACTTTGCGCCAGTTAATACTGTCTGCAATGTCTAAAGCATCATTAAACTTTTTGTCCTCTACAAGGGCCTTCATCTCTTCTATTCTAGTCTTATACTCCAACTTTTCCACGGTAAAAATCTCCACATTTTTACATACTTATAGTTATAGAAATTTTATCATATATGTAAGTTACAAGTCAAAAAAACCAGGCCAAAAAATAGCCTGGTTTTCAACGTGCTTTTATGTTGTAAATGAATGCTTTTAGATACTACTTTTTTGTTTCATCCTGATTGGCTTTGCCAAGTATTGCCGTTCGTTTTTCTACTTCTTCCTCTTCTGATCTTAGATTAAGTGTATTGGTCTTTGTGTCTATCGAGATTAATCTTGTATAAACACTTGTTGACTCTGGCAGACCTTTCTTTCTAAGCAGATACTTTGAATATCTGGTAATAGCGTATGATATAACACCTATAGCAGGAACACCTATAATCATTCCTGGTACTCCAAACAGCCCGCCACCTACTACTACGGCAAATACAACCCAAAATGATGATAATCCCGTTGAATTACCCAGAATTTTAGGACCGAGCCAATTACCATCAAACTGTTGCAATACAATGACAAAGATAAGAAAATAAATACCTTTCATTGGCTCTGTCAAAAATATGATAATAACTGTTGGTATGGCACCAATATAAGGACCAAATACTGGTATGATATTTGTCACACCAACTATAACCGACACCAACACTGCATATGGCATTTTCATTATCAGACAGCAGAAATAGCATATAAATCCTATGATTATTGAGTCGATTATTTTTCCTATAATAAAACCATAGAATATTTCACCCGTTCTTCGCGAAATATCAAGAATTATGTTTGCATGCGTAGCTGAACATAATCCACAAATCAGCTTTTTAAACTGACCTTTAAATTTCTCCTTGTCTATTAAAAGATATATTGCTACAAACAATCCAATAAACAGATTGAAGATAGATTTTCCTAATCCAATAACACTGCTTGTAACCATTGATATCAACTCGTCCTGATCATAATCAAGATATTTTCTGACCAGTTCAAGAGCCTCTCCCAAAGCTTCCTCCAATTCGCTATTTTTGGCTGCCATTAGATTCTGCTCATATCTGCCCCCAGTAATTAAATTACACCAATCAAGAATTGCTGCTATCTGGGTTTCAATATTGTTTACAAGGTAAGTAATAGTATCGATCAGCTGAGGAATAACTGTAATGGCAAACAGGCTGATTATTCCTATAAAAATAATCATTCCTAAAATAGCCGCAATGGTTCTTGTCGTTTTAAAGGCTGTTTTATCTGATTTTGAGTGCCTTCTTATAGGTCTGTAAATATGCTTTTCTATTCCTTTCATTACAGGATTGATTAGAAAAGCCATTACTACACCTTGAATAATAGGCTCAAAAACCTTGCAAAGTCGTGCCCAGCCTGCTCTAAGACCTGCATATCGTAATACTGTAAAATAAAACAGTATAATAATACATGCACATAGAACTACCAATCCGGCTATCTTAAACTCATGCCTACTATTTCTTTTCTCCTCGTTGCTCTCAGGCATACCTTATCCCCTATAATAGTTAATCAAACATCCCTTAAGGATAATCTCTCTTTCATCATCTGTGAGCTGTCCTAATCTAAGATCAAATTTTTCCAAACCTGTGTCCTTAACTACATAAGCCTCGATTATTTCTCTCTTTTCTATTACAGCTTCTCTTATACCTGGTAAGAAAATATAATCCAAATTCTTAAATGGTAGCTCTCCTTCATCAATTACGAATGGAAGCATACCCCAGTTTATTAGATTTGAGCGATATCTCTTTGTTGCATAATCATTAGCGATATTTGCCCAACCGCCTAACACCTTTTGGCAGGATGCAGCCTGTTCTCTGGCTGAACCATCTCCTGGTTTAACGGCAAATATGGTACTTCCAACACCAAGATTATCATGACACACATTTGTGTATTTTTCTTTAATTTTGCTCATAACAGCTTTAAGCTCTGGAACTGCTTCGCCAGCACATTCACCTGCTTCCAATGCCTTTTGAGCTGCCTGAATATGCTTTGCTCTTCCAACATATTCTGGGTCTTTACGAGACAAAGTAAACTCAGCCAATCCCAGTGGATTAGATCTGTATGATGATGTCTCACCCGAAGGTATAAGCTCATCTGTTGTTGTTACAGGATCATGTATCTCTGATACAACCTGAAGTACCATATTCTCTGGAAGAGCGCTCATCTTTGGCCAATCCTTAATGTTTGGACCAAAATGTATCTCCTGTTTTGGATTTGCTTCAGCCTTTGAATCAAATACTCTGTTCTTGTAAATCGTATCATTAAAGAAATACTTAGGATTGTTATATGTAACATCCATATCCGTTGCAGCTGTGAGGTAACCCTTGTTTGCTGCAGTTGCAGCAATTGATCTTGCATCCATAAGAGCAACAGATGCAATCTGACCATTTTGTAATTTAGAACCTTCTCTATTAGGGAAGTTTCTTGTTGAATGACGTATTGAAAATCCATTGTTAGAAGGTGTATCACCAGCACCGAAGCATGGTCCACAGAACGCCGTCTTAATAATCGCCCCTGTTGCCATAAGATCTGCTGCGCATCCATTCTTGACAAGCTCCATATATATTGGTGTAGATGCAGGATACACTGAAAGAGTAAACTCATCTGGACCTATACTTGAACCACGAAGAATGTCTGCTGCGTCACTAATGTTCTCAAATCCACCACCTGCACATCCTGCTA
Organism: Pseudobutyrivibrio sp.; assembly: GCA_021442555.1. Lineage (GTDB taxonomy): Bacteria > Bacillota > Clostridia > Lachnospirales > Lachnospiraceae > Pseudobutyrivibrio. Next base: position 9,324 of record JABUSV010000020.1, read on the forward strand.
TAATTCCTTGATCTACATATAATCTGCCGTTTCTTACCTTATCCTTAAGGGTAAAATCAACCTGTCCATCAAGTGATACTCTTGCACGCTTTTCGCAATCATCAAGAATATCCATAAGATTAGCATTAAGTTCTTCGATGGTATATGTATTGCTTGGATGGAATGGCATAGCAATCATTGGTTTAATCTCATCAAGATTAATCTCAATCATTCCATCATAATATGCTACTTCACCTGGGTTTAATTCTTTGTATTCACTTACACGACCATGTATGTCGTAATACTCCCTGGTTTTGTTGTCTGTTTTCCATATAGACGACAAACATGTTGTCTCTGTGGTCATTACATCGACACCTATTCTAAAGTCCACGCTTAAACCATCTACACCTGGTCCAACAAATTCCATAACCTTGTTCTTTACGTAGCCTTTATCAAAAACTTCGCCTATTATTGCAAGAGCAACGTCCTGTGGACCTACACCCTTTGCAGGTTTTCCAGTCATATATACACCGATAATGCCTGGAAGAGATATATCATAGGTCTTGTTCAATAGCTGTTTAACAAGCTCTGGCCCACCCTCTCCTACTGCCATGGTACCAAGAGCACCATATCTGGTATGAGAATCCGAACCAAGAATCATCTTGCCTCCGCCTGCCATCATTTCTCTTGCAAACTGATGAATTACTGCCTGATGAGGTGGAACATAGATTCCACCGTATTTTTTTGCACATGTAAGACCAAACATATGGTCATCTTCATTAATTGTGCCTCCTACTGCACAAAGCGAGTTGTGACAGTTGGTCAAAGCGTATGGAATAGGGAATTTTTCAAGGCCTGATGCACGTGCAGTCTGGATAATACCAACGTATGTAATATCGTGACTTACTAGCTTATCAAACTTAATCTTAAGATCTGACATGTTACCTGAGGTATTGTGTTCTTTCAAGATACCATAGGCAATTGTTGACTTTCTTGCTTCTTCTTTGTCAACAGTCTTGCCGCAAGTGGCTGCAAGCTTTGCTGAAGCCTCATGGTTATCTTCGATTAAGGTTGTGCCATTAACAAGATAAACTCCATTTTCATATAGTTTCATGTTGAATCTCCTTTAGTGCTTTTTAGAAAAAAGACCTAAGCCCTTTTTTGCGTTGTTTTTCTTGTCCCCTTCTTCCTGGCTTTCTGCCCAGGCAAAATACTCGGCATCCAAGTCATCCATCATAGCCTTTTCTTCGTCAGTTGCTTCCTCTACTGGTTCATCTTCAAGTGCTATTCCTTGCGCAGCAAAGTAATCCTTGTTGATGTGCACCTCTGCCTGTGCATATTTAGGTGCGTCAAACTCGTCCTCTTTTCCCTCAGCCTTTTCCCTCAGCTGTCTTAGATTTTCCTCATCAATCAGTCGCAGATACTTTTGAGTATCTATCAAATCATTTAAGTGGCTCTTTATTTCTCCCTGATTTGATTTGACTGCTTTGATTTCATCCAAAATCTTCTGATCAGCTTCATCATATATCTTTTTAACAGCTTCTCTTGATTCTTTCATAATATCCTGAATATTTCCCAGGGCATTATCTGTATACATCAATGAAGCAGCATAGATATCTTCTGCCTTTCTTGTGGCATCAAATATGATGTCGTCACCTTGCTTTTGCAAATCACGGCTGGCTTTATCCTTCGCCTTTGCAGTAAGCTCGTACTCCTCCATCATTTCATACATACACTCATTAAGTTCCTTTAACAAGTCCATCATTTTTAGCTTATCGATAATAACGTTTTTTGCGCTTCCTTCATATGGAGTTGCCTTAGAAAACTGTACATGCATTTCTCTAAGAACTTTCTCTGTTCTGTCTTGTGCTCCCATATCCATTCCCTTATCTATTTTTAGATACAAAAAAACGAGCTATTACGGAATCTCATCCGGAGACAGCCCTAGTCCAGCTCCCTCCCAGCACCCTCGCGTCAGATGCGCTCTCCTACTTAGTGCTGCTTCGTTCCCGACCTGACACGATTCGTAGGCGCCCATTACGCAAGACCAAAAGATCAACACTGGTCTAAGACTGCCACCGGATAAGATTCAATATGCTCGGAAAAATAATTGTAAAATAGGACAATAACTTTGTCAATGAAGATTACAATTACATTACCTGATTTTTCTGCTGTCTTAATTCCTCAAAAAAAGATGTCATTAACTCTGTACATTCTTCTTGCAGCACTCCCGTCTCTAATTCGCAACTGTGATTAAACTCCGCCATTTGCAACAGATTTAATATGGATCCTGCGCAGCCGGCCTTCTTATTCATGGCGCCAATTACAACTTTTTTCATTCTTGACTGTACAATAGCTCCTGCACACATCTGGCAAGGTTCCAGAGTAACATACATGGTGCATTCCTCCAGCCTCCAGTCTCCAGTTTTCTTGCAGGCTTCATTTATTGCTGTAATCTCAGCATGAGACAATACATTTTTATCGATATTTCGTCTGTTATGACCCTTGGCTATTACCTTGTCATCTTTTACAATAACGCATCCGATAGGAACCTCATTTATCTTGTATGCTTTCTTTGCTTCTTTTATAGCCTGTTCCATGTATTTTTCATACTCTTTTTGCGTTTTCTTTTCCAGCTTCTCATTTTGCTTTTGGAGCCTTTTTTCTTCTCTTTCTTCTTTCGACATCATAGATTTATTTTGCCCCCTTTGTTATACTAAAAATAGCAAACAGCCATAGTAACGCATAATAAGTGAATATATTTTAACACTTTACTCTGTAAAAGGAAAACATTTTATGCTTATCTTAGGATTACAAAAAACAACTCTATTGGATTATCCAGGACATTTAGCCTCTACTATGTTTACAGGAGGATGCAATTTTAGGTGTCCTTATTGTCATAACGGTGATTTAGTTCTTAATCCTTCAAAGTATCCTCGTCTTGAGGTGTCTGACGTGTTAGCTCATCTTTCTAAGAGAAAGAATGTATTGGATGGAATATGTATCACCGGTGGAGAACCAACCTTGCAATCTGATTTGATAGACTTTATCTCTTCCGTAAAGGCCTTGAATTTAAAGGTCAAGCTTGATACAAACGGTACAAATCCAGATATGTTATTAAATCTTCTTAAGATGAATCTCCTGGACTACGTTGCCATGGATATTAAACATTCTCAGGAAAAATATAATTTGGTTTCCAAAATGCCTTGCTTTGATTTATCAGCTATTGAAAAATCTGTTGATATTCTAAAGCAATGCTCCATCGATTACGAATTTAGAACAACGGTTGCTCATCCTTTACATACTGTAGAGGATATGAAAAGCATCGGCCAATGGCTACATGGATGTAAAGCATATTATCTTCAGAACTACAAGCAAAGTGATCAGGTAATAGATAAAAGCTTTTCCCCTATAGCAAATGATGTTTTGAGCGGCTTTGTGGATGCCATAATTCCATACGTTCCTTCTGTTAAAATAAGAGGCATGGAAGACTAATGAAATTTACAATTACCACCGAACGACTAATCTTAAGAGTACTTTCACCAGAATTCACCCAGGACGTTGTAGATTTTTATAATGAAAATCGCGGTGAATTTGAAAAATACGAGGCCAGTATTATAGATGATTATTATTCCTACGATCATCATAAAAAGGTACTCGAATACGAATACAAAAATACCTTAAAGCTTAATCTTGTTCGCTATTTCATATATGAAAAAACTAATCCTAATAAGATAATCGGTACAGTAAGCTATCGCAACATTGTAAAGCCTATCTATTCCAGCTGTATTATAGGCTATAAGCTTGGAAAAAATTATCGACACAGAGGCTATTGTTCTGAAGCAATACAGGCTACCTTGCCAATCATTACCAAAGAATTGGAAATTCACAGAATAGAGGCTTTTATTCTTCCAGATAATCTCCCTTCCATTGCCATGATAGAAAAACTTGGCTTTGAACGAGAAGGCCTTGTTCGAGATAAACTTGAAATCCAGGGTATAAAAAGAGATCATTATTTATATTCATATTTATCGAATAATTAAGGGTTGACCAAACGGCCAACCCTGTTTTTATTTTAGAATTTTACTTCCATGTGCAGGAAGCACAAAAGAATATTCTTGATTTTGATATATAAAGTTAAGAAGTACCTCGTTATTTGTACAGTTAAGTGCTACAATAGCATATTCCTCATTGTATTTTCTGGCAAAGACAAGCGTTTCATTTCTAACCTGAACTTCTTCGTATATTCCATAAGTTAAACATGCCGTACTTTTTCTTGTAGATATCAATGCAATAATATGCTCTATTAAATCACGATTCTTTCCCTTCATTTTGCCAATGTTTATCTCTGGTCTAAGTGGATAATCTCCCACATCTCCCACATTTTTCTCGCCTTCAATACCCCACTCACTTCCGTAATAGATACTAGGAATCCCTGGCATTGTGAAAAGCAAGGTATATACCGGATAGATGTTTTCCTTATCCTTTAGTAAGGAACTAATTCGGTTAACATCATGATTGTCTACAAAATCATACAGGCTAAGATTAGTGTATATTCCTCCTGCCCCCCACTGACGTTTCATTGCGTAATTTATTTCAAAATAGTTCTTGTCGTTGTGGCTTGAATAAATACCCTTCCAGCATTCGTAATTTGTTACAGTATCCAGCATGTCATCATTGGCCCACATATTGTAATCACCATGTATTATCTCTCCCATGAGCCAAAAATCATTTTTCTTTGATTTTACAAAACTTCTTAGCTCCTTAAAGAAATCTTTTTGAATACAATCTGCTGCATCTAAGCGCAATCCATCTATCTGATACTCATCTATCCACATGTTTACAGCATTTAAGATATGCTGCTTTACATCCGTATTGTACAGATTCAACTTCACAAGCTCTTCTGCACCAGCCCAGGTGTCATAGCAAAATCCGTCGTTATGACCGTTATTTCCCGAAAAATTGATTCCCGATATCCAATCCCTATAAGGACTGGCTTCTCTCTTATCTAAAACATCAACAAAGGCCTTATGTCCTCTGCCCACATGGTTAAACACTCCATCAAGTACAATTCGTATACCTTCTTGATGTAGTGCATTACATATCATTTTAAAATCATCATTACAGCCTAATCTCGAATCTAACTTATAATAATCGTATGTATCATATCCATGAGTTCCTGACTCCCAGAGCGGTCCAAAGTAGACTGCAGTTATTCCTAACTCCTTCAAATGAGGTATGTAATCAAGAGTTTTTAAGATATTATTCTCTCTGGTTTTTTCTCCATGGTTTTGCTTATCGCAACCAAAAGCACCCAAAGGATATATATGATAAAATACTGCTTCCTTTGCCCATGTTATGTCATTAACCATACCATAACTCCTATATCAGAATTCCTGAGCTCTCTTTACTTGCCTCAATCTTGTGATTCAATCTCTTCATAGGGAAGTACAATACTAATCCTATAAATATTGCAACAGCAACGTATGCTAACAGTGCTCCACAGTATTTCCAATAATCATATTTATAGAAACCAGCAATACACTCTCTGGCGGCATTCATGCTGTATGCAAATGGCATATATCCATATAATACCTGGAAAGGCTTTGGTAATACTTCTATAGGGAAGGTTCCGCCTGATCCCGCCACCTGTACTACCATCAAAATAACCGAAAGCGCTTCTCCCACATTTCCAAAAGAATAAGAAAATGAATACAGCAACAATGAGTATACTGCTGCAGTCCATGAACAGCATAGCCAAAGCATAAACGGATGCTCACATTGTATTCCTATATACAATAGCGCGCCCAGTACTGTAATAAGTGTTTGTACCTGTGCTATCACAAATGTGGTTGCATAGCGTCCAAAAAAGCATTGCCAGTTTTTTACTTTTCTCAGACCTGTTTTATCCTTTACTGGTGTCTTTAAAATAGTTGATAGTATTAAAGAGCCAACCCAGATTGATAATACAATATAAAATGGAGCAGATGCTGACCCGTTTGTATCTATTGGATATAGTGGCTCCTGCTGTATTTTTACCGGACTGCTGACAAAATCTGCCAGATAATCCGGATCCTTTTGTATTATCTCGATTAGCTTTGTATACTTTTCGTTCTCACTCAACCCATTAATATCATCAATGAGATTCGTAAGCATATCCATCATGGAAATAGCGTCTTCTCTTGATTTTTCAAGGGATTCTCTTCCTACATTTACAATATCAGGATAACTGTTCAAGGCCTTTGACACAGCTGTTACACTTGAACTGTTAAAGTTCAATATACGCTGAATTTCAGTAATAGATGACTGCACAGACGAAAGAGTGGTTTTTACTTGTGGAGCAACGGTATTGTTTAGCCCCTGACTCAGTGTTGCTATATCTTCCTCACAAATAGCTAAATCCTGCTCCATTTCTTTAATTATTACGCTAACGTCATCAGATACAGCTGTAACGGAATCCTCTAAAAGTATTGCGTCCTCGCAAACTTTGGCATAATCGTTACTTACATTATCTATCAAATAATATTTATCAGATGCTAAGTTATCCCATACAGCCGGATTTAGAGCTCTAAGCTCTATTGGCTGTTCGCCTTCTTTTATTTCAACATTATTTGTATTTCGTTGACTTACATCATTTACATAGTAATAGCTGTCAACTATTCCATCTCCATTAGAGTCATACATGTTATAGTACGTGCTATTAAAATCCAAGGCTTCCTTATCTGTAGTTTCTCTTATAGATTTTGCTGCAGGGGCTCCTATACTTTCCAGATTTTGAAGCTTATCTGTAAGATACTTAACTGTATCCTCCATACCCTGAATAGAAGATGCCGCCGTATCTACCGCGGATCCGGCTGCTGCAAGCATACCATTTGTAGCTACGATTGCCGCATCAGCTGCTGAATCAGCACTATTGGCCATAGATCTTGCAGAAACCAATAATGAATCCATCTCATCTGTAACAGCCTCTGCTGCTTCCATTACGTTTTCAGTAGAATCCATCAAAGCAAGATATGAATCTACTATCAACACATATGCATTTAGATCACTTCTTAAACTGTCTAGCTTATTTGCAGAGATGTTAATTAATTCTCCGTCTTCATTTGCTGTTATTACACTTTCACTGGCACTGGCAAGCACCTCTGTTAAGGTCCCAACAAACGCCTGGTTTACACTTTGCTGTACAGTTGTTTTTACTTTTCCCGTAATCTTTGGTGCAATGGCATTTATTTTTTCGTTCTCGTAGTAATCAATTACCGGGTGAGTTAAGTCTCCACCTAAGAAACTCACAAGATTATTTGTAAATTCTTCCTCGATTACCAAACACGCATAAACATCACCTGCAGTAACAGCATTTATAGCCTCAATCTCTGTGTCCATAAATACCCAGCCAATGCTTTTGTTTGTTTTGAGGTTTTCAATAACTTTATCACCTACATTAAGATTTTTTCCAACTACAATTACACCCTCATCACAAGACACAACAGCTACCTGTAAGTTGCTGGTTGCAGCCTCTCCATATGGATCCCAGTTTGATAATATATTAAACCATGCATACATACATGGAAGAACCGATAATCCTATTACAACAACTACTGCAACTACATTTGAAGCAAGTCTTTTCCAATCAGCAGCAATAATTCGAATAATATTTCCCATTACTCTTCTTCCTTTGTATCCTCTTCCTTAGTTTGGTTCTTTTTATCCTTTAGCTTTTTTAGAGTATCTAAACGTTCCCTTATCTCTTCTTCGATTCTCTTTTGCTCTTCTTCCAACTTATCATCAATTGTGTTTACCTTATCTAATACTAATGCTTCAGCTTCCGCAGCTATATCACCAATAAGGCTTTCAGGTTGAGCTTGTATTTTTCCATATTCGTTTAATCGTTCCTGAGCCTTATAATCTGTAAACTCTATAAATACTAAATATCCTGATATACCAAACAACGATACAATCCAAAGTATTAAAAAAATAAGTTTTGAACCATCGGTTATAAAGCTTATGATCAGAAAAACCAGGGGTACAAAAATATTAACCTTTAATCCTATCCTTATTCTTTTCTGATTCTTTTCGTGTTCCAACTGGTGATGATGTAGATATTTATCGTAAAAATCTTCGTAATTTTTATTATCGCTCATTCTTACACCCTCCTACATCATTTCTGTTTCTTCCATGCGCTCTTCCATATAATGATTCAACTCCTCAAATGGGATTCTAAGAACCAAACCTATAAATAATGCCGCAATGATAAAAGTACATAACTGTGCCAAGTACAGCCAATAATCCATTTCATACATTCCGCATATACACTCTCTCATAGAATTAATAGCGTATGGGAATGGGAAGAAAATATATACATGTTGGAAAAACTCTGGTAATAGTTCTATAGGGTATGTGCCTGAACTTCCTGCAATCTGCAATACAACTATTACTACAACAGCGGCTTTTCCTACGTCTCCAAAGGTCACTACTAATGAATAAATAAACAGCGAAAATACTGTAGCTGTCACACATGATGCAAATAAAAACCATCCTGGTTCCACACATTGCACATTAAAAATACTTAAATCTCCAGATACAATCACTATTGCCTGTATTATCGAAAGTATCCAATACAGCAGATATCTTCCAAAAAACATCTGTGTCCTTGTGGCATCCTTATACTTATTTGCATCAGGTTTTACCTTAATTATGGCAGTAAGAATAATAGAACCTACCCATATTGCCAGTGTTGTATAAAATGGTGCTACAGCAGATCCATAATTTTCAATAGGGTATATTGCGTTTGCTTCTATTGTTACTGGTTCTGCAAAAAATTCTCCATATGCATCAGGATCACCTGCTAATGTATTTACCAATACCTCCAGCTTTTCACTTTCTGTTGCTGTTTCAACCTTATCTATAATATCTGACAGTTTTTTATTAATAGCCGATATAGCCTCAGATGTTTTTTCCAAGCTGGTATTTGAAGATTCTAACGTAGCATCCAGTGCAGTAAAAACATTGCCCATTTTGGTAAGTGTTTTTGATATGTCTGTCATGGCCTTGGAGGTATCTGTTAATACCACTTCCATCTTATCGATAACATTATTCATATTCGGAATAATATTCGAATTAAGCTCTTCTTGTAATGACGCAATAGTTTGCTTGCTTGTATCAATTGTACTTTTTAGTAGCTCATAATCACTGCTAACAATCTTATCTGCAGCTGCATCTCCAAAATTTTTTGAAAGAATTCCTAATGTTCCATTTAATAACTCTATAGACTGTTCAAGGTCTTTCCCTGTTATTTGCATTAATTGTTCTTCCAGTTGTTGCTTTGTCTGATCATCAATAGTGCCGCCTGGTGCCGCTGTCTGATATGCCTTTTCAGCTTCTAACAGAGCATAATACTCCGTTAACAAAACTGTTGTATCTGCGCTATAAGATGTTATGTATTTTGTCATTGCCGCAGCATCTTGTTCAATATCTGTTGCAATAACTGTTTCTTCCATTCTGTCCAATCGAGCTTGGACATCTGTTAATATCGCGTCTACCTGTACATGGTATGCATTTATTACTTCCTGTGTTGAAGCAAGCTGCGCATTTGTATCTGTTAAGCTTTTGGCACTGTTTGTAATATCATTATTTAGTTTTTTTACGTCTACATCTGCAACTGCCAGAGCATTTGCCATAGAAGCATTTGCTTTTTCTACTGATCCTATGGTTTTTTTATAGGTTTCCAGTTCGTTATTTATTTCCTGCAGCTTATCAACTATTGTTGTTACTCCGCCTTCTTCTTCAATTGTTCCATACAAATCAGAGGCTTCAACAAACAGCATGCTTGTTATAACCTCAATAAATGCCTCATTAATATTGTTTTGTATTGTAGAGACTACGGTATCTGTAATTTTGTTAGCTACTGCGTTTTTCTTTTGATTTTGATAGAAATATAGAGTAGGTGTTGTGGCGTCACTCATAAATATGTTGTATATGTTGTAAGAAAATTTTTCATCTATTACAACAGCAGCATAATATGTGCCATCCTCTACACCAGCAATTGCTTCTTCTTTTGTTGAAACAAAATGCCAATCAACAGATTTGTTGTCTTTTAGGTTATTAATTATTACATCGCCTTGATTTTTATATTCACCCTCATATACGCAGCCTTCATCTACCGATACCGCTGCAAGCTTGAGTCCCGCGGTATTCCCATAAGGATCCCAATTGGAATATATATTAAACCATGCATATAGTGCTGGCAAAAAGCATATTCCAATTACAATAACCAGTGCAAAGAAATTTTTTATTAAGCTTTTACAATCATCAAAAAAGATTCGCCTAACCATTTTCATTTGCTATTCTCCCTCTTTATCAACCGTACCTATCTTGATACTATTTCTGGATTCTTTTTTAACCTCGTATAGCTGATTATCTGCATTATGTAAAAAAGTGTAGGAACCCTGTCCTGCTTGTGGTATTCCCCAGCAAATTCCCTGTGATATTGTAACTATATCTGCAGCAAGAGAAAACTTATGCTCAAATGCTGCATCTACAATGGAACTTCTTAATCCTTTTGCCTTCTCTAAAGTATCCTCTTTACTGTATCCCTCATATATAATGACAAACTCATCTCCGCCGTATCTGGCGCAGAACACTTTGGGATCCTTTGACATATCACTAAGCTTTTGTCCGATAAATCTAATACATTCATCACCTGCCTGATGCCCGTAGTTATCATTATACTGTTTAAAGTAATCAATATCTAAAATCTCAACAGCCAAAGGAGTCTGATTTTTTATCGATTTTTCAAACAAACTGTCTGTATATTCATTAAGCTTGTATCTGTTAGACAATCCTGTTAAAGGATCAGTTTCAGACTTCTTGTGAAGGTCATTATTTTCTTTTTCTACTTTTTTGTTTATCTCTGTCAGCTCATTATATGAATTGCGCATGATTATCATGTTGTTAACCATGAGCTTATTCTCTCTTTCCATAAATTCAGAAAGCTCAAAAAACAGAACACTTGATATCTTGTATTCCTCTATTTGCGCTGTTCTTCTGAAATATCTAATTTTAAGAGTTAATAGTTTTTTTTCGAGGTTTTTTATTGTTGTCTTTTTTGTATAGTCATCCAATAGAGAATACACTTTAAAAAAGTCATCATATTTTTCAATTGATAACAGCATCTCCAGATAATCATAGAAATCATCAAAAACATCCATTATAGGCATCTCATAACTGGTGCCTTCATTAACCAGATATATCCATTTATCTCTTACATCTGGCTCACCTAGACTGTTATGCAATATTGCAAAAAAGCAAAACACCACCACTTTTTCTATTGCGCTAAGATAAGGCAAACATTCTTCTCTTAACTTCTGCGCTATATCAATTACTTTGTTTTCCTTGTCTAAACGCAAATATGCCTTGGCCATCAAGATATATGCGGTGGTAAGGCTTTCCTTTTGTCCATCCATATTCGGATGGGATATAATATATGAATAACTAACTAATGTGTGATCTAAACATTTTTGATGTTCCTCAATATTGAGATACAATGCTCCAAGATTCATATGAACCATCCACTCAATATCTGGAAGACAGAATTCCTGACATATAGAAATAGATTTAATATAGTAGTCCAAAGCAAAGGGAGCGTTTCCTCTATTTAACGACATGATGCCTAGCATATTATTTGCTATTGCAACATAACCCCACTCCTTAATTCTTTCCATTGGAGCAAGGCAGGATAACATGGACGAATAAAAATTAGTTGCATCATTTAACAAATAGTATGTTTCTCCCCTGGAAAAACATGCATATCCAACTAATGCATCATCAGATTTTTCTCTTCCTATTTTTTCCAGCTCTGCACACATTTCAAGAACTCTATTAGGTTTTTTCCCTCTGTTCTCTACAATGTCCAATACTATCTTTTTTATGTCAGCACTATATATATTAATGTCCAAATTTTATCTCCTGTGATTATATGCTCAGTCTTGAACTTAAACAAACTACAATTTAGCGAGAAAGTATATCTGCAAGTCGTGCAAAGTCCTGTAAGGAAAGAGCTTCTCCTCTTATTGTTGGACTAAACCCGGCTTCAGCTATGGCCTGTGAGATTTCTTCTTTTGAAAAATGTAATCCATTACTTAATCCATTTTGAAGCGTTTTTCTTCTTTGATTAAATGAAGCTCTTATAAGTTGAAACAGTAATTTTTCATTACATTCAACTGGTGGCTTTTCATGACACCTTAATGTGATAACTGAGCTTGCTACTTTAGGCTGAGGCATAAAGCATGATGGGGGTACAACACATACTACTTCTGGTGCACTATAATACTGAACCGCTAAGGATAAGGCTCCGTATTCCTTAGAGCCCGGGCCTTCCTGCATTCTGTCGGCTACCTCTTTTTGTACCATAATTGTAATGGATTCTAATGGGACATGACTTTCGAAAAGCTCCATAATAATTGGTGTTGTAATATAATAAGGCAGATTAGCCACTACCTTTATTGGCTTTCCTTCATTCTTTTCCTCTGCAAGCTTTTTTATATCAACCTTTAGTATATCTTCATTAATTACAGTAACATTTTTATAGGTAGATAATGTATCTTCCAATACAGGAAGTAATGTCTTATCTATTTCAACCGCAACTACTTCTTTTGCCTCTTCACAAAGACGTTGGGTCATTGTACCAATTCCTGGCCCTATCTCTAATACAAAATCATCCTTTGTGATATCTGCAGATTCAATTATTTTATCCAAAATATTTCCATCTATCAGAAAATTTTGTCCGTACTGTTTCTTAAAAGAAAAACCGTGTGCTTCAAGTACAGCCTTTGTATATGTCGGATTTGATAAATATGCCATATTAATTAACCTTTACTTTTGAATATATATTAAGCGCATTATTATAGGTTACTTCTTCAACTTCCTCTTTGGTAATCCCTTTAATCTGCGCAATCTTTTCAGCAACTTCATTAAGATATACGGATGTGTTTCTTTGCCCTCTGTATGGTTCAGGTGCCATATATGGAGCATCTGTTTCTATTACAATTTTCTCTAATGGGATATTTTTCACTGTCTCAACCAGTTTTTTACCATTCTTAAAAGTAACTACTCCGCCAACTCCAATATACCAGCCCATATCTATATATTGCCTTGCTATTTCCGGTGAATAAGAAAAACAATGGATAATCCCCGGCACACTACATCTAGTATATTCCCTAAGTGTGAACAAAGTGTCATCGCAGGCATCTCTAGAATGAATAACTACAGGCAAATCCACAAGATGTGCTACTTTAAGCTGTCTTTTAAACCAATATATTTGCCTCTCTCTATTTTTCTCGTCTTTTTCCCAGTAATAATCAAGCCCTATTTCACCTATAGCAACAACTTTTTTATTTACAGCATTTTGTGTTAGCCATTCTATATCATTTTCCGTCATATCCTGTACCTCCTCAGGGTGAACACCGATTGATGCATAGATATAATCATATTGCTCTGCTAACTTAATGCTTTTTTTTGAACTAGTGATGGAAGCTCCTATATTCACTACCTTATTTACGTTTTGCTCCACTAAATGAGAAAGAAGTTCGACCCTGTCAGAATCGAACTTCTCATCATCATAATGAGCATGGGTCTCAAAAATCATACTCACTTTTTCCTTTAACCTATTTCTGCTCCAGCTGGCATGTCCTTCTGAGGAATCATTACACATAAGTTATCATCCTCATCTATTGCAGACAGAATCATTCCTTCGCTCATATACCCTGCAATTTCACGAGGTGCAAGATTAACAAGTACCATTACATTTTTACCAATCAAATCCTCTGGCTTATAGTACTTTTTGATTCCTGAAAGAATCTGTCTTGTCTGACTACCTATCTGAATCTTAAACTTCAATAGCTTTTTAGACTTAGGTACTTCTTCACATTCAAGTACCTTTCCTACCTGAAACTGAAGCTTATCAAAATCTTCATATGTTATCTCTGGCTTTGCCTCAATATCCATTACTTTCATTTCTGAAATTGTCTCTTCCTTAGAAACAGGCTTACCAAGACGTGCCTGTTCTGCCTCATACTCAGCTCTTTGCTTAGCTTGAATCTCTTCTACCTTTGGCATTACTTCTTTTACATCAAGTCTGGCAAATAATATCTCTGGTGTTTCTGTTACCTTGTTGCCACTCTCATATAAACCAAATTTTTCAATGTCTTCTATATTTCTAAGAGAAGTATTTAGTTGTGCTACAATCTTTTCTGCGGTTTCAGGCAAAAATGGATGTAGTAAAGTTGCACCTATGGTAATAGCTTCTGTAAGGTTGTATAAAACCTCTTTTAGTCTGTCTAAAGATGCTTCATCCTTTGCAAGAACCCATGGTGTTGTCTCATCAATATACTTGTTACAACGTCTGAATACCGCAAATACTTCTGTTATTGCATCTGCAACCTTAAGATTTTTCATCTTTGCATTTATTTTTGCATTAGCTGATGTCACCTGTGCCTTAAGATCACTGTCTACTGCATCTTCCACGCCAGTCTTAGTTACTACGCCATCAAAATACTTGTTGGTCATTGAAACAGTTCTGTTTACAAGATTTCCCAAAACATTAGCAAGCTCTGAGTTAAATCTTTCGACCACAAGTTCCCAAGTGATAATTCCATCATTTTCAAATGGCATCTCATGCAATACGAAAAATCTTGTAGCGTCCACGCCAAAAAGATCTACCATATCATCAGCATAGATTACATTACCCCTTGATTTTGACATCTTCTCTCCACCCTGCAATAACCATGGGTGTCCAAATACCTGCTTAGGTAATGGAAGGTCAAGAGCCATCAAGAATATTGGCCAGTAAATAGTATGGAATCTGATAATATCCTTACCAATAAGATGTAAATCAGCAGGCCATAATGCCTTAAACTGGTCTGTAGAGTCCCCGTCACACTCATATCCTATTCCAGTAATATAGTTTGTAAGGGCATCAAGCCACACATAAACTACATGCTTGTCATCAAAATCTACAGGTATTCCCCACTTAAAGGAAGTACGTGACACACATAAATCCTGTAGTCCTGGCAATAAGAAGTTATTCATCATCTCATTCTTACGAGATACAGGCTGTATAAACTCTGGATGAGTATTGATGTGCTCGATAAGCTTATCAGCATATTTGCTCATCTTAAAGAAATATGCTTCTTCCTTAGCTGGTGTGACTTCTCTGCCACAATCTGGACACTTACCATCTACTAGCTGAGACTCTGTCCAGAAAGACTCACATGGTGTACAGTATTTTCCTGTGTACTCACCCTTGTAAATATATCCTCTGTCGTAAAGCTCCTTGAATATTTTCTGTACAGACTCAATATGATAATCATCTGTA
>JABUSV010000098.1 GCA_021442555.1 Pseudobutyrivibrio sp.
AGTTGGTGAGAGATTTGCTGTAAGAAACTCTGGTGCTACAGTAGTAGTTGAAGGCTGTGGAGACCACGGCTGCGAGTATATGACAGGTGGCAGGGCAGTTGTTCTAGGCCAGACAGGCAAGAACTTTGCCGCTGGTATGAGTGGTGGTGTCGCCTATGTTTTGGATGAGGATGCTTCACTTTATCGTAAGCTAAATAAGTCCATGGTTTCTCTTGAGCCAGTTACAAACAAATATGATGTATTAGAACTCAAGAACATGATTGAGGAGCATGTACAGCTGACAGGTTCAAAGAAGGGAGCTGCGGTTATTGAGGACTTTAGTGGATATTTACCTAAGTTTAAGAAGGTTGTTCCACACGACTACAAGAAGATGATGATGACTATAGTACAGATGGAAGAAAAAGGATATGCAGCAGAGCAGGCACAGTTTGAAGCCTTCAATGCGCTTACAAAGTAGAAAGGAGGAGAATGAATTATGGGAAAAGCAACAGGATTTATGGATTACGGCAGATGTGAAGCAAAAGCTGTAGAACCACTGGAAAGAATCAAGAATTTTAACGAATTTCATACTCCTTTAAGCAAAGAGGAGCAGCAAATTCAGGGAGCTCGCTGTATGGAATGTGGAGTTCCATTCTGTCAGGCAGGTATGAATATAAAGGGGATGACTTCAGGTTGTCCTCTTAACAATCTTATTCCGGAGTGGAATGATCTGGTGTACAGAGGTAACTGGGAACAGGCATATCTTCGTCTTCACAAGACCAGTAACTTTCCAGAATTTACATGCAGAGTATGTCCAGCATTATGTGAGAAGGCATGCACCTGTGGTCTCAATGGGGATGCGGTTGCCACCAAGGAAAACGAGATGGCTATCATCGAATATGCATACGCAAATGGATTGGCAGACCCTAAGCCACCAGTAAACAGGACAGGAAAGAGAGTCGCTGTAGTAGGCTCTGGTCCTGCAGGCCTTGCAGTTGCAGACCAGCTTAACAGCAGAGGGCATCTGGTAACTGTATTTGAAAGAAGCGACAGAGTGGGTGGTTTGCTCAGATATGGAATACCCAACATGAAGTTGGAAAAACAGATTATTGACCGTAAGCTCGAGGTGATGAAAGCAGAAGGCATAGAGTTTAAGACCTCTGTTAATATTGGAAAAGATATCAAGGCAAAGAAGCTTATAGATGAGTATGATGCTGTTGTTTTGGCGTGTGGAGCTTCTAATCCAAGAGATATTGATGCAGCAGGAAGAGATGCCAAGGGCATATATTTTGCGGTAGACTTTTTGGCATCTACTACCAAGGCATTGTGGGATAACGGTCTCAAGGAGGGTACATATATATCTGCCAAGGACAAGGATGTTATAGTAATCGGCGGTGGTGATACAGGCAATGACTGTGTAGGCACCTGTATCAGACATGGTTGCAAGTCAATAATGCAGCTTGAGATGATGCCTAAGGCTCCTGATGTAAGAGCTGAGTCAAATCCATGGCCACAGTGGCCTCTTGTTTGCAAGACAGATTATGGTCAGGAGGAGGCAATAGCTGTATTTGGTCATGATCCTCGTGTGTATACAACTACTGTTAAGGAATTCAAGAAGGATAAGAATGGTAATCTGTGCTCTGTTGTGCTAGTTAGTCTTCAGTCCAAGGTTGATGAAAAAACAGGAAGAAGAATGATGGTTCCTGTAGATGGTACAGAAAAAGAAGTACCATGTCAGCTAGTGCTTATAGCAGCAGGCTTCTTAGGAAGTGAAGCTTATGTAACAGATGATTTCAAGGTAAAGCTTGATGCAAGAACCAACGTTGCGTCGGATAATGAAAGCTTTGCTACTTCTGTAGACAAGGTGTTTACTGCAGGTGATATGCATACAGGTCAGTCTCTGGTAGTAAAGGCTATCAGACAGGGCCGTGATTGTGCCTCTGAGGTAGACGAATATCTGATGGGATATACAAATCTATAATATACAACAGTTAAGGCTCCGCCAAGTGGCAGAGCCTTTTGTTATTCTTTGATGACATAGTCAAACAGATCTATTCTGTTAAAACCCAGTGATTGAACATAGGTGGACGTTTTTTCAACATCTGATGCATCATTGTATTCTGGAATATTGGGAATCCTTATGAGGCATTTGTCCTGAAGACCAAGACTGGCCAGATATTGAAGATTATCCATGGTCTGCCTGTTAGAAAGCCCTGTATAAGCTTCATATATCAAAGGATTCATATCCTTGATGTCTATAATAAACTCATCAACATCATTAAGAACCAGCTGAAGCATGTCTTGAGGAACATTAAGACTTGTCTCCACGTTTACCTTCACATCAGGTGGTAGTAACTGACTAAATTCATGAATAGCTTCTGCCTGAAGTAAGGATTCTCCACCCCCAAAAGTGACTCCGCCCCCAGAGGCAACATAGTAGCAATAGTCCTGCATGATATTTTCGACCAAGTCCTTAGGAGAACAGGTAACAGATGAGGCAGTGGCACGGTTCAGTTCGTTTTTGTTGATGCAATATCTGCAGTTAAGAGGACAACCAGCTAGGCCAATAAGAGTGGTTATGCCTTCTCCGTCGGTGGTAAGACGATGTCTGTTTATGCCAAAAATAATGAATTCTGCCATAGTTATGATATCACCGTAATGCGGTTGAGCATTTTCGACACATCATTGTAAGAGGTAGGAGGCAATTCAGTAGTTTCGTCTTCACATTCCTCACATTCCTCGTATACATCATATTCCTCAGATTCATTATATTCTGGGTCACAAACCATATTGCCATATTCTAGGTCTTCAACAGGCGCAGCAACATCGCCGCTTAATGCTTCCTCTTCGCCATAGTCTGCTCGCATCAATCCGGAAGACATATCATCTCCACATCCTACCAGCGATACTGCAGTGGCAAGAGTTGCGACGCCAAGAGCTCCTTTTGAAAGAATTGCATGATTGAGAAGGTCCTCCTCCTGTTTACACTTAGGACAGGTACCGCGACATTCTCCTTCGAAGGTGCACTCTGTCTGATGCAGATCTACACCGAGTTTGTCCGCCATCTTTTTCCTAATTGATTTCATTATTTTACATTTTTCTTTATGATTCATAACTTCCCCCTCCTGTTTTTAAAAAGAGCAGTCGCAAAGTTTCGACTATAATTTGCTGCGCAAATTATCTCCTCTTTTAGTGTAAGCGGCTTCGCCGAAGTTTCGTCTATAATTTGCTATGCAAATTATCTCCTCTTGTTCTTAATTAATGATTTTATTATATCAAAAATAAGCATTATAAACATTGCTACATTATCAAAATAACAGTATATAAATCGTCAAATAGTATAGAATGGTGATTTAGACAAAGGTAATTTGACAATTACAGTGTGTAATAGCATAAAACGATATGAGATTATAGCACTATAAAAAATAGCCGTTATGAAGGGATAGCAATATGAAAAAAATATTAATCACGGAATTATTACTTATTTTTGTAGCCATGAGTTGTGTATTTTTAGTAGGAAATCACACGGTTACACATACCATTGACTACATACGAGATCATGACACAGTCTATCCAAAAACATGCGAAGGCTTTGATATAAATATGTTATCTGATGACATATTTATAGGAGTTGGCTCTGCGTCTGCATATGGAACAGATCTTGACTGTAGCGAGGAAAGATTAATCATTCATAGAGATGGAACAGTAGATTTATATCTGGAAGAAGTTGATTGGAACACCAGAACCTCCAGCTATATTTACATAGGCTCCGGCATGCTTACAGATGTAGCGTATCAGGAATTAACAGATGGCATCGATTACAATGTTATATGTGACCTTACCTGTAAAGACCCCGGCCCTGATGTCTGCGACGGAGGAAGCTGCTATATATATCTTTTTGACAAAAACAATCAGGAGTGCTGGTATTTGGGTGGCTTAAATGTATATGGGGATAAATTTTGGGAATATTATAGGATGGTCAGTCATATCGCCTATTCAGCTTTTGAGGGGCAGGATATAGATGAATTAATCAATAATGTGTTATATCCACCAAGAGAGGATGGACTTCCTTCTGATATAACGCCTATTGAGGAAGCTTATTATTATTTCACCAAATTTTTACAGGAGGAACATGAGAAGAATCCTGACATGGAAAACTATACCTATATGACTGAATATCTGGATGAGGGCGATATTCCAGAGCTATTGGTTGATAATAACGGACAGGTTACGCTGTATGGATATTCCTTTGAAAAGTGTGAGGTGGAAAAGCTGAATTATGATCTTTCCTACGTTGATGAAAGAGACAGATATGACATAGTCCAGTATAAAAATCAGGTATTTAGGTTTGATATGTATGATAGCGGCAAAGAGATGCGATATACATATTGTGTTTACGACCTTGACAAGGACCGTGGCATGGTGTTGAGTGAAAAAAAAGATATGAATGTCGAAGGTTATATGGAATGCTCAGAAGAAGCATATGGTTCAAATTGGGACATGGCTTATGGAAGACTCAGCTACGAGGATATTTTAAACCGCTTTGATGTAAGATATCTGTACTAAAGATTGTCCCAGTTGAAACTAAGTTTTGTCGGTATTGAGGCCATGACATGTTATGATATATTCTATAGAAAACTGTTAAGCGAGGAACATATGCCAAGACAGGACAATACCAAGGATTTATTTTTATTAGAAGCACTCAAGCTCTTTGCTGAAAAGGGTTATGACAGAGTTACCCTCCAGGAGATTGCAAAGAGGGTGGGCTGCGTACCTTCTGCGTTGTATAAGCACTATAAAAACAAGCAGGAGCTCTATGATGATATTTTAGAAAAGAGTGCTGAGGGAAATAAAATGTATCTGGCCAGGATGGAACAGCTGCGCAAGCATGACGTGGACAACCTGGATCTGGTAGTTGGCATGAGCGTTGAAGAACGTGTTACAGCCATGCAGGAACTGTTTTTGGAGACTGTACATGATGAATGGGTGTCTAATTTTCGTAAGCTTATGATGATAGAGCAGTTTCATATGCCAGAGTTGGGGATGATGTACGATGCCAGGTATATTGACTCCAAGGTAGAGTTTTTCACAGCATGGATAAGGCTTCTTATGGACAAGGGACTGGTAGAGAAAGAAGACCCACAGGCTTTGGCTGTTATGCTTTCTTATCCATTCTCTTTGGCTATTGGAGTGGTGGACCGTGATCCATCCAAGGAACAGTGGGCGTTGAATATGCTTGCTGACAACGTGAGATTGTTTTCAAGAACCTACATAAAGTATTGATTAGGACTTTCAGTTAAAAGGACTGAGAGTCCTTTTTTAATTAATAATTATGCAAAAAATATGTATTTAAATGTGAAATCAAAACTAGTATAATAGGAAAAAATTTGGGCAAATTTGGACAGGTTAAGACAAGGGAGGAGAAAAAAATGGCACAGCGCACAGATATTCACAAGGTACTAATTATTGGATCAGGTCCAATCATTATCGGACAGGCTTGCGAGTTCGATTACTCAGGAACACAGGCATGTAAGGCACTTAAAAACCTGGGCTACAAGATAGTTTTGGTTAACTCAAACCCTGCTACAATAATGACAGACCCGGAGATGGCAGATGTTACATATATCGAACCACTTAATGTGGAAAGATTAGAGCAGATTATAGCAAAGGAAAGACCAGATGCAGTGTTGCCTAACTTGGGTGGTCAGAGTGGTTTGAACCTGTGTGCAGAGCTGGCAAATGTAGGTATTCTGGACAAATATAACGTCAAGGTAATCGGTGTTCAGGTAGATGCCATAGAGCGCGGAGAAGACAGAATCGAATTTAAAAAAACAATGCAGGAGCTTGGTATAGGAATGCCACTTTCTGAGGTGGCTTATTCTGTTGAGGAGGCCCTAAAGATAGCAGACAGGTTAGGGTATCCGGTAGTTCTTCGTCCAGCATATACCATGGGCGGCGCAGGTGGTGGCCTGGTATACAACAAGGAAGAGCTTGAGACGGTGTGTTCAAGAGGTCTTGCAGCATCGCTGGTGCATCAGGTATTGGTAGAGGAAAGCATTCTCGGTTGGGAGGAGCTGGAGCTTGAAGTAGTTCGTGACAAGGACGGCAACATGATCACGGTATGCTTCATCGAGAATATAGACCCTATCGGCGTTCACACAGGTGATTCTTTCTGCGCGGCTCCTATGCTTACTATTTCTGAAGAAACCCAGGAAAAACTCCAGGAGCAGGCATATAAAATAGTAGATAAGGTGCAGGTTATTGGTGGTACCAACGTACAGTTTGCCCACGACCCAGTATCAGACAGAATAGTTGTAATCGAGATTAATCCTCGTACATCGCGTTCTTCAGCACTGGCATCCAAGGCTACAGGATTCCCTATTGCCCTTGTATCAGCCATGCTGGCTACAGGGCTGACTCTTCATGATATCCCATGTGGAAAGTATGGAACATTGGATAAATATGTTCCTGATGGAGACTATGTGGTGCTTAAGTTTGCCCGCTGGGCATTTGAGAAGTTCAAGGGTGTTGAGGATAAGCTTGGTACTCAAATGCGTGCAGTAGGCGAAGTAATGAGTATCGGAAAGAACTATAAAGAAGCTCTGCAAAAAGCAATCAGGTCTCTTGAGACTGGCCGCTATGGCTTGGGCCACATTGCAAAGCTTGAGACTATGACCAAGGACGAGCTTATTAACATGATGGCTACTCCTAACTCGGAGCGTCATTTTGCCATGTATGAAGCTCTAAAGAAGGGTGCTACAGTAGAAGAAATCGAAAAAGTTACCTTTGTAAAGGCGTATTTTATAGAACAGATGGCAGAGCTTGTAGCAGAAGAGAAGGCTATTGAGTCTGCAAAAAAAGATATCACAGACGAAGCTTTAATCCAGGCCAAGAAGGATGGCTTTTCAGACAGATACCTCAGTATTCTAACTGAAGAAACAGAGTCCAATATCAGAAGCAGACGTATTGCTCTTGGTGTTGAGGAGGCCTGGGAAGGAGTACATGTATCAGGGACAAAGGATAGCGCATACTACTATTCTACATATAATGCACCTGACAAGAATCCAATCAAGACAGATAAGCAAAAGGTTATGATTCTAGGTGGAGGCCCTAACAGAATCGGTCAGGGTATCGAGTTTGATTATTGTTGTGTACATGCTGCCATGGCTCTTAAGAAGCTTGGCTTTGAGACAATCATTGTTAACTGTAATCCAGAAACAGTATCTACAGACTACGACACATCAGACAAGCTGTATTTTGAGCCACTTACGGTAGAGGATGTCCTTTCAATCTACAAAAAAGAGCAGCCAGTGGGTGTTATAGCTCAGTTTGGAGGCCAGACACCTCTTAACATAGCAGATGAACTCAAGAAAAACGGGGTAAGAATACTGGGAACAGCTCCAGAGGTTATCGACCTGGCAGAGGACAGAGATCTCTTTAGAGAGATGATGGAAAAGCTTCAGATTCCTATGGCTGAGTCGGGTATGGCTTCTACTGTTGAAGAGGCTCTTGAGATTGCCAACAAAATCGGATACCCAGTAATGGTTCGTCCTTCCTACGTACTGGGAGGTCGTGGCATGGAAGTGGTATACGATGATGAAAAAATGAAGGGTTATATGGCGGCAGCAGTTGGTGTTACACCTGACAGACCTATACTTATAGACAGATTCTTGAATCATGCAACAGAGTGCGAGGCTGATGCAATTTGTGATGGAACACATGCCTTTGTTCCAGCTGTTATGGAACATATTGAGCTTGCAGGAATACACTCAGGTGACTCGGCATGTATCGTGCCATCCAAGCATCTTAGCGATGAGATTGTAGCAACCATCAAGGACTACACCAGAAAAATCGCAGAGGAAATGCATGTAGTGGGTCTAATGAACATGCAGTATGCCATCGAGGACAACAAGGTATATGTTCTTGAGGCAAATCCTAGAGCCAGCCGTACGGTTCCTCTTGTATCAAAGGTATGTAATGTGCGCATGGTTCCTATTGCAACAGAAATCATTACAGCTGAGTTTACTAAAAAGGCTTCGCCAGTTCCTAATCTTAAGGAGCAGACGATTCCATATTATGGAGTGAAGGAGGCTGTGTTCCCATTTAATATGTTCCAGGAGGTAGACCCTATACTTGGACCAGAGATGAGATCAACAGGCGAGGTTCTTGGACTGTCCAAGACAGTTGGTGGAGCATTCTTTAGAGCTCAGGAAGCAACTCAGACCAAGCTTCCAACCTCGGGCTCAGTGCTTATTTCTGTAAACAAAAAAGATAAAGCAGAGATTATTGATGTAGCAAAAGGCCTTGAGAAAGCCAATTTCAAGATATATGCAACAGGTAAGACCTATGAGCTTATCAGAGAGGCAAATATACCTTGTGAAAAGGTTAAGAAGCAGTATGAGGGCCGACCTAACCTGCTTGACCTCATCGCCAATGGCGAGATTGATATGGTTATTAATTCTCCAGTTGGAGATGACAGCGAATATGATGACAGCTATTTGAGAAAAGCTGTAATCAAGGCAAAGATTCCATACATGACAACAGTTGCTGCAGCCATGGCTACAGTAGAGGGTATTCTTGATGCACAAAACGGGGGACTTGGCGAAGTTAATTCGATTCAGGATTTACACGCTAGTATAAAGTAATGAGATGGGAAAAAGCTTTTAAATCAGCGTTTCCTGTATCCATACCTGTTTTAACTGGATATATGGTATTGGGAATTGCATACGGAATATTAATGAGCACAAAGGGCTATGGTCCTTTGTGGACTCTCTTGTTTTCGATGTTATGTTTTTGCGGAAGCATGCAGTTTGCAGCCATACCATTTCTGGTGGGGAAATTTCAGCCAGTGTATGTTTTTCTTCTGGCATTGATGGTTAACGCCAGACATCTGTTTTATGCTTTGTCCATGTTGGAGAAATATTCTGGAACAGGCAGGCTGAAATGGCTATGTATATATCTCATGTCAGATGAAACCTTTGCCATCAATTCTACTGCCGAGGTCCCTGAGGATATGGACAGGGGCAAATTTTACGCTGCAGTATCTGTCCTTGACTGGAGCTACTGGGTGCTGGCTTCTGTTATTGGTAACGTGATAGGAAATCTGATTACTATCAATACAGCAGGACTTGATTTTGCACTTACAGCACTTTTTGTTGTGCTGTTTATGGAACAACTGAAAAACAGGAAAAATGCATTTTGCGGAGTACTTGGAATTGTGGCTGCAATTGTAGCACTTATAATATTTGGTGCAGATAATCTTATTATCCCTGCCATGGTGATAATCTTTGCAGGACTAATTATTGGGAGGGACAGGCTATGCGATTAACAGATTTACAGGCAGCAATAATTATTTTATGTATTGTTGCCGGAACTTTTCTGACCAGAAGCCTGCCTTTTATCATGTTTCCTGAAGGGAAAGAGCAGCCAAAGCTTATTAGCTATCTCAGTCGTACAATTCCTGCTGCTATGATGGGGCTGTTGGTTGTATATTGTTTAAAAAATGTATCTGTTCTTACCTGGCCTCATGGATTGCCAGAGATTATTGGAATAGGAAGTACGGTGGGACTTCATCTTTGGAAGAAAAATGTGCTGCTTAGCATATTGGTGGGAACGATAGTATATATGGTTATGATACAGAGGGTATTTGTAATGTAAATGCAGCCCCTTGGCTTATGCCAAGGGGTATTATATTGCCTCCCTCTTTGAGGAAGGTGGTGTACAAAGTACGTCGGAGGGAGATAATTATCACGGTCTTTGGTAAAATAAACACCATATAACACTTGACAACAGTATAACACTGTTATATAGTGTTTATCATAAGGAGATGGAGTATGCATATAATTCTTAATAATCAATCCATGGTGCCTATATATGAGCAGCTCATGGAGCAAATCAAAAACGAGATAGTAACAGGACAGTTACAAAGCGATACACCACTGCCATCGGTTAGAACCTTTGCTAACGAGCTTAAGATAAGCGCACTTACTGTGAAAAAGGCTTATGACAAGTTGGAGGAAGAGGGATTTGTTGTGACTGTTCATGGAAAAGGAACATACGTGGCTCAGCTAGACACAGGTCTGGCTGAGGAAGCCAGAAGAAAGGCTGTAGAAGAAGATTTTGTGACAGCTATTGCCAAGGCTCGTATGACAGGAATGAGCTCGGATGAAATAAGAGCGACGGTAGAAATATTACTGGAGGAATAAGATATGGTTGAATTAAAACAGGCTGTAAAGACATACAAAGATTTTCAGCTGAGTGTAGATATGAATATACCCGAGGGTAATATAACAGGTATTGTTGGCCGAAACGGTGCCGGCAAGAGTACTGTTATCAAAGCAATATTGGGGCTAATCAATTTGGATGAAGGCCAGGTTAATGTGTTTGGTGATGATATCAAAAAAATTAAGCCCAAGGACAAGGCTAAGCTTGGAGTTGCACTGGCTGAAGGTGGTTTCTGCGTTAATTTTACGGTAAAAGATATATGTAAGGTATTGAAAAATACATATGATGACTTTGATGCCAACGCTTTTATGGAGGAGTGCAGGAAGCTGGATCTGCCATTCGACAAAAAGCTGTCAGAGTTTTCGACAGGAATGAAGGCAAAGATAAAGGTGCTTATTGCTATCAGCCACAACGCCAAGCTGCTTGTGCTGGATGAGCCAACTGCAGGATTGGATGTAGTGGCTAGAAACGAAGTACTTGATATGTTAAGGGTATATATGGAGCGTAAACCAGATGCATCCATACTTATCAGTTCTCACATATCTTCAGATCTGGAAGGAATATGTGATGATATATACATGATTAAAGATGGAAAAATCATCATACATGAGGATACAGATATAATACTTAGCAAATATGCAGTACTGAAGGTGAGCAGTGTTGTATATGATAAGCTGGATAAAACATATATTCTAAAATCTAAAAAGCAGGACTATGGATTTGTGTGTCTGACAAATGAAAAGCAGTTTTATTTGGAGAACTACCCAGAGATTATTATTGAAAACGGAAATATAGATGATTTGATTATTATGATGACAGAGGGAGAATGATTATGAAAGGATTATTGACTAAGGATTTTAGTATTACTATGAAACGAAAAAGCTATATATTACTGATAACTGCTATTTCAATGCTTCTTATGTTAACAGGACAGAGCAATGCATTTGTTGTAGGTTATCTGACGTCTATTGCAGTTGTTCTTTGTATAAATACCATAAGCAATGATAAGAATGATAACAGTATGGCTTTTTTCATGACTTTTCCTGTAAGCAAAAGAGAATATGTATTAAGCAAGTACATAATGGCAGGCTGTGGAACTGCCTGTAGTTGGGTTATCGGATGTATTATGGAATTGGTATATGCCTGTATAAAGGGAAATCTGGTTGGATTTGCTTCGGATATATATGGGCTTTTATTAATCATATTTTTGGGAGCAGTATTTGGAGCTATATTCATTCCAATATATCTCAAGTTTGATAACGAGCAGATAAAGATGATTATGCTTATAATCTTTGGTGGAATAGCACTAATATCTGTAGCGGCAGCGGTGTTAATAGATTTTCTAGAAAAGATTGTACCTTTTAATACCATGGAGCTGCATTTTAATCTATCAGAGGCTGCTGTGTTGGCGTTGATTTTACTAATTATTGCAATAATGGTAATTATCTCATATGTGACAAGCTGCCATATAATGGAGAAAAAGGAATTCTGACATATATACAACATGGCCTCGGCAATTGTTTGCCGGGGCCTGTTTTAACGTAATCTGTGTGAGGGTCTTTTTTTGTGGAGAAAAAACACTTATACTGAAAAAGACGTATATAAATGTGGAGATACTATATGCAAAGGTATGATATAGCCATAATAGGAACAGGTCCTGCAGGACTTGAAGCGGCCATTACAGCCAAAGTCAGAAACAAATCCGTGCTTTTGATAGGAAGCAGGAATCTTAGCACCAAGGTTGAAAAGGCCCATACGATTCAAAACTATCTGGGACTGCCAAAGGTTACAGGACAACAGATGTATCAGGCTTTCAACCAGCATCTGTCTGAGATGAATATTGAGATTACGCAAGACAGAATCAGCGCAGTGTATGCCATGGGCAAATATTTTGTACTTCAGGGACATGGAGGCGATTACGAAGCTTCAGCTGTTATTCTTGCTGTTGGAATGTCAGTGGCAAAGCCTTTTGAAGGAGAACTGGAGAATCTGGGACGAGGCGTCAGCTACTGCGCTACCTGTGATGCCAGTCTCTATAGGGGCAAGACGGCGGTGATTGTGGGATATAGTGCTGAAGATGAGCGTGAAGCGACTTTTTTGGCAGAGATAGCAAACAAGGTGACATATCTGCCTCAATACCCAGAGGATGTCAGATTGGCTTCTGATAAAATAGAGGTTATTTCTAAGCAAAAAATAGTATCAATAAGTAGAGATAACGATAAGACCATACTTATTACTGAGAGTATGAGTCTGATTTCAGATGGTGTGTTTATTCTAAGAGAGCAGGTGGCGCCTACACAGCTGGTTCCAGGACTTGCAGTGGAGAACAACCACGTGCCAGTGGATAGAAACATGGCAACCAATATTAAGGGGCTGTTTGCCTGTGGTGATATTACAGGTACGCCTTATCAGTATATAAAAGCGGCAGGTGAAGGAAATGTGGCAGCACTTTCTGCTGTACAGTACTTATCACAGATATAGGAGGCACAAGTTATGAAAATAGGATTTATAGGCTGCGGAAATATGGGCGGTGCCATGATGAAGGGTATCATTGATTCTGGTAAATGCAAGGCGTCGGATATCTATACTTCCGATGCCAGCGAGGCTGCTCTTGCTATTAGAAAAGAGGAGCTGGGTGTTAATACAACAGTTGATAATAAGGAAGTAGCATCCAGTGTTAATGTGCTTTTTTTGGCGGTAAAACCTCAGTATTATGAGACAGTAATCAAAGAGATAGCACCTGTTGTTACTGACAAGCAGATTGTTGTTACAATAGCACCAGGCAAGACATTAGAGTGGCTTAGAGCTACTTTTGGCAAGGACTTGAAGATAGTAAGAACCATGCCAAACACTCCAGCCATGGTAAAAGAGGGTATGATGGCACTGTGTCCTAACAGTAATGTAACAGATTCTGATCTTGATATTGTAAAGGATATCTGCAGCGGTTTTTCAAATACAGAGGTGGTAGCTGAGAATCTTATGGACGTAGTTACTGCAGTCAGTGGAAGTTCTCCTGCTTATGTGTTTATGTTTATTGAGGCTATGGCCGATGCAGCAGTGGCAGATGGTATGCCAAGGGCAAGCGCATACAAATTTGCAGCTCAAGCGGTTCTTGGAAGTGCAAAAATGGTTTTGGAAACAGGCAAGCATCCTGGAGAACTGAAAGACATGGTGTGCTCGCCAGGAGGTACAACTATCGAGGCTGTAAGAGTACTGGAATCAAAGGGTTTGAGAAGCGCGGTCTTTGAAGCAATGAAAGCCTGTGTAAATAAGTCAAAAGGCATGTAAAATATTTGCTTATTTCGCCCATGTTGGGTATTATCATACTGTAGGGTAATATTGGTACAGGGTAAATAAAATGGACAAAATGCAGGATGTAATCACGATTCTTTCCAACATCAGAGATAATAATGGATTAAATAAAGACGAGATGGCGGTGTTAAACTATGCCATCGGACTAGTACATGAGAAGCTGCGCAACACCAATAAAACTATTCAGTATCAGACCGAAGATGTACGATTCGTTGCAGAGAACATGGATATTTCTGATGATGTTGCAAAAGCACTTTTGGATTATGGAGTAATAGCTATTTACGAGAATCCTATAGGTACTTTATCCAACATTTCCAAGGTCAAGCAGATTGCAGATACCAACGCAAAACGGCTGACAGATGGTGGGGAAGTAGAGAGAATACACAGAGAACGCGCTGTTTTAATGATGGCGATGATGAGATATATGCAATGAATGTATTAATTAAGAATGCTAAGATAATCAATCCACTAACCAATATGAATCAGGTGTCAGATATTCTGATAGCTGATTCTATTATTATGGAGGTTGGAGAAAATATTAATAGTCCACAAGGATATCAGGTGATAGATGCCAGAGGGCTTATAGCTTTTCCGGGACTGTGCGATATCCATGTGCATTTTAGAGATCCGGGATGGCCTGAGAAGGAAACTATAGAGACTGGCTCTAAAGCAGCCATAGCAGGTGGAGTTACAACAGTGGTAAACATGGCCAACACCAAGCCTGTTACAGATAATGTTGAAACTCTTACTTATATTCTAGATAAGGCCAAGGAATCACCGATTACAGTGCTTCAGAATTCGGCTATTACAGTTGGTTTAGGCGGCCAAGAAATAGTGGACACTGATGCACAGCTTGCTGCAGGTGCATGCGGATTCTCTGACGACGGAATACCTATTGTAGATGTGGCGGTCATGAAAAAAGCCATGGAAGAGGCTATACGTCACAATAAGATTCTAAGTCTTCATGAGGAGATGCCTTCGTTGTTGTTTTCACAGGGCGTCAACTATGGAGCTGTGTCAAAGCAGATAGGAGTGGGCGGAGCCCCAGGCATAGCAGAGTCAGCCATAATCGAAAGAGATCTGCTGCTTCAGGAGCAGATGGGAGGACACTTACATTTTCAACATATCAGCGCCGCCAGGTCTGTTGATTTAATAAGAGAAGCCAAGGCCAGGGGCCAGCAGGTAACCTGTGAGGTCACACCACAGCATCTCACTCTCACAGAACAGGTAGTCTTGGATGAGGGCGCCAACGGACGTATCAATCCGCCGATTAGAACTAATGCAGACCGACTGGCTCTCATAGAGGGAATAAAAGATGGCACCATAGACTGCATCGTCACAGACCATGCACCTCACACCGCTGCAGAAAAGGCAAAGCCATTTAATGATGCTCCATCAGGCCTCATAGGTCTTGAGACATCTCTTTGCATAGCATACAACACTCTTGTAAGAGGCGGCATAATCGACGAGATGAGGCTGGCAGAACTTATGAGCGTAACTCCTGCCAAGCTCTATGGCATTAAAAAGAGCATTGAGGTAGGGCAGGCAGCCGACATCACGTTGTTTGACCCAGACATAGAATACGTATACTCCGTTATGGGCTCAAAATCCTGCAACTCACCATTTGTAGGAAAGAAGCTCAAAGGAAAAGTGAAATACACCCTCTGCAAGGGGCAGGTACATAGTTTATAAAGTTAAATAAGCGCATAAGTTTCGCGACTTGTGCGCTTTTTCTTGTGTTTGGGACTTCATTCTGTTAGTATAGTAATACTTTAGCACGATAAAGAGAGGATGGAAGTATTATGAAAAAATTAGTATCTTGTGCACTTGTTGCAGTAATGGCACTTAGCATGGTGGCTTGTGGTTCTTCAAAGAATGTAGCTTCTGATTCTGAGTATGTAAAAAACAATGGTAAGCTTGTAGTTGGTATTACAGATTTTGCACCAATGGATTACAAGGATGATGCAGGTAACTGGATTGGATTCGACGCAGATATGGCAGCTGCATTTGCTGACAGCCTCGGAGTAGAAGTAGAGTTTGTAGAGATTGACTGGGATAACAAGGTTCTCGAGTTAGATGGTAAGACTATCGACTGCGTATGGAATGGAATGACATTGACAGATGAAGTAAAATCAGCCATGGACTGCTCTAATGCGTATTGTAACAACGCACAGGTTGTAGTAGTAAAGTCTGAGGTTGCAGATCAGTATCAGACAGTTGAGTCAGTTAAGGATCTTACTTTTGCGGTAGAAGCAGGTTCTGCAGGTGAGGCAGAGGTAACAGCTCTTGGTATCAACTGTACACCAGTTAAGCAGCAGTCCGACGCAGTGATGGAGGTCGCTGCGGGAACATCTGACGCAGCAGCAATCGATGCACTTATGGCAGCAGCTATGGTAGGTGAGGGAACAGGTTATGCTGACCTTACATATACAGTAAGCCTTAACTCAGAAGAGTACGGTGTAGGATTTAGAAAGGGCTCTGACCTTGTATCAGCACTAAACGATTTTTTAAAGGCAAGCTATGAGGATGGAACAATGATGGCAACAGCTGAAAAGTACGGTGTACAGGCATCTATCATTGAACAGTAATTAAAATGAGTCAGATAATCACACAATTTCCAATTGTATTTGAAGCATTAAACGTAGGCTTTTTACAGACATTAAAGCTTTTTATCATAACTCTAGTTGGAGCTATTCCACTGGGGCTTGTGATATGTCTTGGATCCATGTCCAAGATAAAGCCGCTTAAAGCCATAACCAAGGTCTTTGTTTGGATCATAAGGGGAACTCCTCTTATGATTCAACTTCTTATAGTGTATTATTTTCCAGGATTAGCTCTTAACAACCCTGTCTGGGGTGGAGGAGAGGAAGGCAGATTTCTGGCAGCTTCTGTTTCTTTTATCATCAACTATGCGTGCTATTTTTCGGAGATATACAGAGGAGGAATACAGAGTATTCCTGTAGGTCAGGACGAAGCCGGGATGGTGCTTGGAATGACCAAATCTCAGACCTTCTTCAAGGTTAAGCTTCTTCAGATGGTTAAAAAAATAGTGCCTCCTATGTCTAACGAAGTTATTACTCTGGTTAAGGATACCTCACTATCAAGAATTATCGCTTTACAGGAGATTATATGGGCAGGACAGGCTTTCTTAAAGGGTAGCCAGGGGATATCTGGTGCCATATGGCCACTGTTTTTTACAGGCATATACTATCTGATATTTAGCGGAATATTAACAGTTTTATTTGCGAAGCTTGAAAAGAAGCTGGATTTTTTTAGATAGGAGGGGCTATGTCTATACTTGAGATTAACCACATAGAAAAAAGCTTTGGTCAGGCCCACATTCTAAGAGATATCAGCTTTGAGATGGAACAGGGGCAGACTGTTGCAATAATAGGTTCTTCTGGTTCGGGAAAGACCACACTCCTAAGATGTATTAATTTTCTGGAGACACCAGATTCTGGAACTATCAGAGTCAATGGGGATGTAATCCTTGATGCTGCTGTAGATAAGAATCTCACTGATAAGGAAAAAAGAGACAGAAGACTTCACTTTGGAATGGTTTTTCAGTCATTTAATCTTTTTCCACAGTATACAGCACTGGAGAATGTTACACTGGCAAGAAAGCTTATGGCCAGGGAACGAGAGGATTACAAGGCTAATAAAAAGGCAATAAATCAGGAAATCGATGCCATCGGAGAAGAGCTTTTAAGACAGATAGGCCTCTATGAGCGCAAGGATTATTATCCACATCAGCTGTCTGGTGGGCAGCAGCAAAGGGTAGCTATTGCCAGGGCGCTTGCTCTTGAGCCGGATATCCTGTGCTTTGATGAGCCTACCAGTGCTCTTGATCCAGAGCTTACAGGAGAGGTATTAAAAGTAATCAGAAGTCTTGCTGATAAGAATATGACCATGATAATAGTAACCCATGAGATGGCTTTTGCACGAGATGTGGCTGACAAGGTGATTTTTATGGACGAAGGTGTTATAGTTGAGATGGGAGACTCCAACGAGGTTATCAACAACCCTAAGCAGGAGCGAACAAAACAATTCTTGAGCAGATATACCAACGAGGGTATGTAAGCTCTATTGGGGAGGGCTATACACATGAAGAAGGTAATTACCATTGCAAGACAATACGGAGCAGGCGGTAGAACTATAGGCCTGGAGGTAGCGCGTCAGCTTGGTGTGGCGCTATACGACAGAGATGTGATTCTCAAGACGGCAGAGGCTTCTAACCTCATTACTCCAGAGGAGGCAAGAGAGTGGGATGAAAGAATCCCAAGAGACATAGGCCTGTCGGAGAGTCTTTTTGGTATATATTCAAGACCATTGTCTGACAAAATGTGGGAGGCACAGATAGGTGCCATTAGACAGTTGGCAGATAAGGAAAGCTGCGTTATTGTAGGACGTAACGCCGATTATATTTTAAGAGAATTTGACCATATCCTAAGAGTATATCTGTATGCTGACAAGGAGTGGAGAATCAGTCATATGCTGACCAAGATTCCAGGAGCAACCAGAAGTCAGATAGAAACTGAGATGCACTCTGTGGATAAGGCCAGAAGTAATTATTGCAGTAAACACACAGGTCAAACCTATGGACTTGCTGACAACTATGATTTATGTATCAATGTAGGCAAGCTGGGTATTGATAGGGCGGCAAAGATGATAATCGATGCTGCAAATGAAATCTAACAACAGAAAGGAAGAATTGTTATGAAAAAAAAGGTATTTGCACTTGCACTTGTAGCTGCGATGACACTTAGCATGGTAGCTTGTGGCGCCAAGAAGGAAGCATCATCAGATGCTCCTCATTATGTTATCGCTACAGATACTGCTTTCAGACCATTTGAGTACACAAATGCTGAGGGCAAGTTTGAAGGTATTGATGTGGATATCCTTGCAGCTATTGCAGAGGATCAGGGATTTACATATGATCTCCAGTCTCTTGGTTGGGATGCAGCTATTGCAGCATGTCAGGCTGGACAGGCAGATGGTATGATTGCCGGAGCATCTATTACAGAGGATAGAAAAAATAACGGATGGATATTCTCAGATGGATATTATGATGCAACTCAGTGTTTTTCTGTAGCAGCAGACTCTGCAATTGCTTCATTTGAAGATGCAAGAGGTACTACTGTTGCTGTTAAGACAGCTACACAGGGAGCATCATACGCAGAGAGCATTGCAAATGACTATGACTTTACAATCTCTTATTTTGAGGATTCACCTACAATGTATCAGGCAGTTATTGGAGGACAGTGTTCTGGATGCTTTGAGGACACTCCTATTATCAAGGCATACATCCAGGAGGATGGTCTTGGTTTAAAGGCCCTTGATAATACACAGAACCAAGGTTCACCATTTGGTTTTGCAATTTTTAACTCAGACAATCAGGCACTTATCGACAGCTTTAACGCAGGTCTTGCTAACATCAAGTCAAACGGAAAGTACGATGAGATTATTGCTAAGTACTTAGGTAAGTAATGTATCTGTATTTACTTTAGAGAGATATTGTGTGGTCGGGGCTGCAAAAAGTAGTCCCGACTTATTGTTATTCGTGGGAGAAGTATTATGATTCAGATTTTGGTTGGATTTGGTCCAATGATGCTAAAAGCATTAGGGCAGACTCTGCTTTTGGCACTTCTTGGTTTATTTTTTGCATGTATCATAGGACTTATATTTGGTCTTATGAATGTTGTAAAGAACAAAGCTTGTAATATCATTGCCACAATCTTTGTAGATGTGATTCGTGGCGTTCCGATGATTGTTTTGGCTTACTTTATTTTCTTTGGTATACCATATCTTTGGAACAATATGCTTGGCATTGGTGGAATGACTCTAACAGCCCTCACGGCAGGTACAATCTGTCTGGCTCTCAACTGTGGTGCATACATGGCTGAGATTATCAGAGCAGGTATTCAAAGTGTTGACAAAGGTCAGATGGAGGCTGCCAGATCCCTTGGCCTTAGCTATGGTGTGGCCATGCGCAAGGTTGTACTTCCTCAGGCTATTAGAACCATGATACCAAGTATAATCAATCAGTTTATCATTACATTAAAGGACACCTCGATTCTGTCGGTTATAGGTTTCCCAGAATTGGTTAACACTACCAAGAATGTAGTAGGAATAACCTTCAAGTCTTTCCAGGCTTGGGCATTAGCAGGTCTTATGTACCTGGTTGTAATTATTGCTCTATCAAGACTGGCAAAAATGTTAGAGAGGAGACTGAACCGTGGCAGAGAATAAGGAATTAAGAATACATGTGGAACATCTTAAAAAAAGCTTCGGCACCTTGGAGGTTCTCAAGGATATCAGCACCGATATACATGAGGGTGAAGTGGTTGTGGTGCTTGGACCATCTGGTTCAGGTAAGTCTACTTTTCTAAGATGTCTTAACAGATTAGAAGATATTACAGCAGGTACTGTTATTGTCAATGGTAACGATATCACCGACAAGCATACAGATATCAATAAGGCCAGAGAAAATGTTGGAATGGTTTTCCAGCATTTTAATCTGTTTAACAACATGGATGTGTTGGGTAATATGATGCTTGCTCCTGTTGAGCTGAAAAAAGCCAGCAAAGAGCAGGCTAAGGAGAAAGCTGTGGAGCTTCTTACTCGTGTAGGTATGCAGGATAAGCTTCATGCATATCCAGCGCAGCTGTCTGGCGGACAAAAGCAAAGAGTTGCCATAGCAAGAGCACTTGCAATGAATCCAAAGATAATGCTTTTTGATGAGCCAACCAGTGCTCTTGATCCAGAGATGGTAGGCGAGGTACTGGCTGTAATGAAGCAACTTGCATCAGAGGGTATGACCATGGTTGTTGTTACACACGAGATAGGTTTTGCCAGAGAGGTGGCCAACAGGGTTATTTTTATGGAAAATGGATATATCGTGGAGGAAGGAACACCTTCTGAGGTAATAGATAATCCAAAAGAAGCAAGAACTATTGATTTCCTGAGCAAAGTACTTTAATTTAATATAGACCACAATAAGGGGAACCTGGCAGTATCGTAGGTTCCCTTGTTTATGATATTTGGTTAATAGTGAGTATAAGAGGAATAAGATGAAATTTATATCATGGAATGTTAATGGCCTTAGGGCATGTGTGGACAAGAATTTTATCAACGATTTTAATGCGTTGGATGCAGATTTCTTTTGCCTGCAGGAGACAAAGCTTCAGGCAGGTCAGATAGATCTCGAACTTCCAGGTTATTATCAGTACTGGAACTATGCGGTAAAAAAAGGATATTCAGGAACAGCCATATTTACCAAGCATGAGCCAATATCTGTAACGTATGGGATAGGTGTAGAGGAGCATGACCAGGAAGGTCGTGTCATTACACTGGAGTATCAGGATTTTTACATGATAACCTGCTACACGCCTAACTCTCAAAACGAGTTGGCAAGGCTTGACTACAGAATGACCTGGGAGGATGCCTTCAGGGACTATCTTACAGGACTTGCTTCTAAAAAGGGTGTGATTATCTGCGGAGATTTGAATGTGGCACATCAGGAAATCGATCTGAAGAATCCTAAGACAAACCGACACAATGCCGGATTTACCGATGAGGAAAGAGGCAAATTTTCAGACCTGTTGGCCGCAGGTTTTAAGGACAGCTTTAGACATTTTTATCCAGATCAGACAGATATCTATAGCTGGTGGAGTTACAGATTCCATGCCAGAGAGAAGAATGCGGGGTGGCGTATAGACTACTTTTTAGTGTCTGACAATATTGCTGATAGAATGGAGAGTGCTTCTATACATAACGAGATAATGGGTTCTGACCATTGTCCTGTGGAGCTTAATTGGAACTAATGAAAAAGATAATAGAATTTGTAAAAAAAGAAACGCTGCTTACCATAGCTTTCGTGTTGGCTGTTGTATCAGCGCATTTTGTTAAGCCATCAATGGCTTATGTGGAATATATAGATGTAAGGGTACTTGGAATACTGTTGTCACTGATGCTGGTTATGGCAGGCCTTAGAGAAGCGGGGCTGTTTGATGCCATCGGTGTGGCTCTATTAAAAAAGACTAAAACCAGCCGAGGGCTTTCAATAATCTTGGTTTTACTTTGCTTCTTTTTTTCAATGCTTATCACCAACGATGTGGCACTGATTACATTTGTACCTTTTGCGATATTTACTTTGGAAAAATGTAATCAGAAGAATCTTATTATACCAGTGGTTGTGCTGCAGACACTGGCAGCTAATCTTGGTAGCATGACAACACCTGTAGGCAACCCTCAAAACTTGTATATATATCAGGTATCTGCAATGAGTATGGGAGAGTTTTCTCTGACTCTTTTACCTTATACTTTGGGGAGCCTAATTCTGTTAATAGCCAGTGTATTCATACTGTGTCGCGATAATCAGGGTATTGAAGCTGAGTTAGATGCTACACATACTCATAAAAAGGATATATATATTCATAGCTTATTTTTTGTGTTATGCCTGCTTGTAGTCCTCAAGATACTACCATTTTGGTTACCACTTTTGATTATTTTTGTATATCTTCTGATATTTGACAGAACTCTCGTTGGCAAGGCGGATTACAGTCTTTTATTGATATTTGTATTTTTATTTATTTTTACAGGAAATCTCAGCAGAATTCCAGCCATTAATGAGATACTTACAGGTATTGTATCAGGTCATGAGGTTATTACCTCTGTAGTTGCAAGTCAGTTTATAAGTAATGTACCAGCTACACTGCTGTTATCAGGATTTACAGACAATTACAAAGCACTTCTTATAGGTGTTAATCTGGGTGGACTGGGTACGCTCATTGCATCTATGGCCAGTCTAATATCCTACAAGCAGATTCAAAGATATGACAACTCAATGAAGGGCAATTATTTTGCCATATTCACAGTACTTAATGTGGTATATCTGGGGATAATGATGATAGTGTATTATGCTATATAGTAATGATTCGGAGGAATTATGGACAAGATTAAACAGAACTATAAGGGAATACTACTTGCAATGTGTATTGCACTTCCAGCTTGGTTTTTGGGAAAAGCCTTTCCAATCATAGGTGGTGCAGTAATAGCTATTATTGCAGGAATGATTGTAGCTATATTTATAAAGGACAAGAGCGACTTTGAGACTGGAATCAAGTTTACCTCCAAGAAAATATTGCAGTGGGCTGTAATATTACTGGGATTTGGTCTTAATCTGGGTGTAATCTTAGAGACTGGTAAGCAGTCGTTGCCTATCATCATAAGTACAATAGCTACATCACTGATTATTGCATTTATCCTTCAAAAAGTAATGAAGATTCCAACCAAGATCGCTACTCTGGTAGGAGTTGGTTCATCTATCTGTGGAGGGTCAGCCATTGCTGCTACAGCGCCAGTCGTAGATGCTGATGATGAAGAGGTGGCACAGGCAATCTCTGTTATATTTTTCTTTAACGTAGTAGCAGCTATTATCTTTCCTACTTTTGGAAAAATCTTGGGATTCTCTACAGTTGATGGCAATGCCTTTGGAATATTTGCAGGTACCGCTATCAATGATACATCTTCAGTAACAGCTGCAGCATCTACCTGGGACACCATGTTTAACCTAGGCTCTGAGACATTGGATACAGCGGTAACAGTCAAACTTACCCGTACGCTTGCAATCATTCCTATTACTCTTGTACTTGCGCTGGTGCGAGCATACAACGAGAAGAAAAACAACACAGGAAGCGGGGAGAATTCTTTTAGCTTCAAGAGAGCTTTTCCTATGTTTATCGTGTGGTTTATTGTTGCATCTCTTATCACAACATTGTGTGTAAACTTCGGGGTATCTGCAGCAGTATTTTCACCACTTAAGACTCTGAGTAAGTTTTTTATAGTGTTGGCCATGGCAGCTATCGGACTTAACACTGACATTGTCAAACTAATCAAAACAGGAGGAAAACCCCTTGTGCTGGGCTTTTTCTGCTGGGTGGGTATCACAGCAGTCAGCCTTGGAATGCAGCATATTTTGCATATATGGTAATAATAAAGCCCCTGCCAAAAGCAGGGGCTTATATTGTCTGTAATGTATTGGATTAAAGCGATAAGTTAACACCCTTTAGTCCGTTGAATGCACCGTCAATATGAGCGTCAGCGTGAGCTATGAGCCACTTGTTAGTCATGCAGGCAAGCTTGTCTTCACCAACACCAGGAAGTGTAAACTCTATAGGATAGTTTGTGCCCTGAGGAAGTACTACAAGTCCTCTGAAGCCAGCGCCGTCCACTCCACATGGAGCATAGTGAAGAGTGGTGCCATAAATCTCTACAGCTGTACCTTCTGGTACTCTAAATGCTTTCACCTTGGAGGTGTCGTAGGTATAATCATCCTCAACTTCAGTCAACAGACCAAGCATGAGAATCATATCACCGCCAAAAGGTACATTAAGCTCTGAACCTCTGTGATACTCTAATGCGTTGAGCATCTTGTTGTGGCCATTGCAGTATCCAATCTGGATAGGAAGACCACCATATACTCTGTTTGAAATCTCCTTTGCAGCAGCAAGGGATTCCATCTCAGGAATAGAAGGCTCGTACACTACATCATCAGGACATGGTGCGTTAAGCATAACTTTTTCGATTTCTGCTAAGTCTAGGCCTTCCCAAACGCGGCCATAGAGCTTAAAGCTAGGATCATTAATTGAAAGAATCTCCATAATTCATTCCCCCTTTTTGTTAATATAATTGCTATGTAGATCATTATATCGTCCATTGAAGGTCTCTGACTATGCAAAAATTGTCCTGTATTGGTCAGAATATGTGCAAAAAGTTATTCTTTGACACAATGATAGTTAATACCATAATGTCAACTAGTGTAGCCTAATACGCATGCTCGCGCGAAAGTGGAAAAATATTGACGAATCATATGGCTTATGTTATATTTTCCACGTTCGTT